>JAADIC010000252.1 GCA_013151535.1 Alphaproteobacteria bacterium
TCGACGGGCGGGCGCACCGGTGGCGAGGTGGCACAATTCACGCTGCGCCAGGCATTGACCACGTTCAACGCCAACCTGCTGCAAGGATCCGCCATGGTGGTGCCGGGGCTGGAAAAAGCCTTTGACGCGAACCACCGACTTCAATCGCAAGCCCAGCAAGAATCCCTGGCACGCCTGATGACCCGCCTGCGCGCAGCCGTTTAACCGCAGCTCGAAACCTCGATCAAATTTCCATCGGGATCGCGTATATAAAGCGACATGATCGCGCCATTGGCCCCCGTGCGCGCTACCGGCCCGTCGATCACCTCAACGCCTTGCTCCACAAGATGCGCCTGCCAATCGACTAGACGATTCCCCGTCAGAAAACATAAATCCGCCGATCCAGCCGTGGCGCAAGCTGCCTTCGGTTCAAACTCCGCCCCCGCCTGATGCAGGTTGATCTTCTGCGGCCCGAATTTCAGCGCCGTCCGTAAGCTGCCATCCGCCGCCGGGAAACGCTCAGCCACCATCCCCAGAACATCCACATAAAACCGCACGCTGGCCTCGATGTCGCGCACCGTCAGCACCAAATGATCCAAGCCGCTTAACCCAACCATGTTTTCCCCTTGTTCCGCCCGATCCTTTGGGCAAATCTTACACCCATGAAGACACAAACACCACAAACCCGGCGCGACCTGCTTGATCCGGCCCGCGCCGCCGCCCTGCACGCAACCCTTGCCCTGTCCGGCCCAACGCCAGGCCCCGGCGACGCGCTGCCGCCCTTCTGGCATTACCTCTATTTCTGGGGGGTCGAGCCGCCCGAAAATCTGGGCCGCGACGGCCATCCTATGCCCGGCGGCTTCATCCCCGATACCGGCCTGCCACGGCGCATGTGGGCTGGTGGCGCGCTTGAATTCCTGTGCCCGGTCACGCTTGGCCAATCCGCCGAACGCACCAGCAAAATCGCCAATGTCAGCCGCAAAACCGGCCGCACCGGCCCCTTGGCGCTGGTTACGTTGCACCACGAAATCCACCAGCGCGGCAAGCTGTGTATCCGCGAGGTGCAAAATCTGATCTACCGCGAAGACCCCAAACCGGACGCCCCGAAACCCGCGCCAAAACCGGCACCGCGCAACGAGGACCACAGCCAAACCGCCACATTCAACCCAACCCTGTTGTTTCGCTATTCCGCCCTTACCTTCAACGGCCACCGCATCCATTATGATCGCGATTATTGCCGCAAGGTCGAGGGTTATCCCGGCCTCGTCGTGCACGGCCCACTGTTGGCGCAACATCTCATCCACCTTGCCATCGACCGAAATGGCCCGATCAAAACCTTCACCTTCCGCGCCATGGCGCCGCTGTTTGATTTTGAAAAAGCCGTGCTTTGCGCGCGTGACAACGGCCACGAACTTACGCTCTGGATACGCGGCCCCGACGGGCGGTTGATTATGGAGGCCAGCGCGGCCTGAAACCCCTCAGATATGCGCCTCAACCAAGAACCCTTCGGGAATGTCCGCTGCGCCGTTCAGCACCAGATCAGCCATAACCTCACCAGCCTTCACCGCCACGCCAAAACCGATCTTGAAACCTCCATTGGCGATAAATACATCGTCGTGCAACGGATGCCGCCCCAGCATCGGCGTGCGTTTATTTGCGCGTGGCCGCACCCCTGCCCAGCGTTTCAGCACTGGCGCACCCTGCAAAGACGGGCAAATTCCGCAGGCTTTTCGAAGCAACTCTTCAAGCTGATCGTCCGTGCTGTCCGCCTCCTGCCAGTCTCTTTCACTGGTCGAGCCGATGGCCAGTTTGCCGCCCGCGTGCGGTATGAAATGCACGCCACTGGCGAACAATTGCGGCACATCCCCGGCCTGATAATCCAGCAATAGGCCTTGGCCTTTTTCGCCAATGCCAACCACCTGCCCCAGATCGCGCGACAGATCATCCAGCCCTTCAAACCCCGTACACCAAACCTCAGCCGCAGCGCCTTTGCTTGCCGTCGTACCCTCAACGATTGTACCGCCAATCGCCTGAAACGCCGCCGCCAGAGTTGCGCAGGCCGCGCGCGGTGAAATCCGGGCCGACAGGGTATCAAAGCTGTGAAAACCGCTGGCGCTTTGCACGGCCCAGCCTTCAAATTCAGAATTCTCGACCACCCGCCACTCGGCATGGCCGCGCCAGAACTCCGCCGCCGTTTTCACCCGCATCTGCGCCAGTTCCAGCTCGCGCGGGGTCTCCAGCGGCACCAGTCGCCCGATCTGCCCAAAACCCGAGCGTAAGCCGCTAAGCCGGTCCACCTTAGCCCAGAAATCCGGCGTCGCGATCAGGCTTTCAAACTGGAACTGCTTCTTGTCGTTCCAATTATCCGGCGTGTGCGGTGCCAGCGCGCCAAGCACCCCGCCACTGGCCCCCGCGCCAATCACGCGCTTTTCAATCAGGCGCACCTGCGCGCCGCGTTCCTGCAAAAAAAACGCCACCGTCAGCCCGAAAATCCCGCCGCCAAAAACCTCGATATCCGCTGTTGCCATTGCTGCGATCCTTGCCCCATAACCCATGGTCAGTATAGGATAATCCATGCCCAGCGACCAGCATCAAAGCGCCAAGATCGATTGGAGCCCTGAAGGTGTTCCAGTATCGCACCGCTTTGACGACCCCTATTTTTCAATTCACAATGGCCTTGAGGAAACCCGCCATGTCTTTCTGAACGGCAACGACCTGCCCCACCGCCTGAACGCCGGCTTCCAGATCGCCGAACTGGGTTTTGGCACCGGTCTTAACCTGCTGGCAACATGGCTGATGTGGCACGAAGATGGACGGCGCAAGCCCCTGTCCTTCACCAGTTTCGAGGCCTTTCCGATGGCCGCAAACGACATCCAGAAAGCCCTTGAAACCTTCCCCGAGGTCGCCAAAATCGCCCGCCGGTTCCTCGATCACTGGTCACAGGGCGAAACAAATTTCGACCTTGCTGGCCTTAAGGTCGAGATCATCATCGGTGACGCCAACACCACCCTGCGCAACTGGCCCCACAAAGCCGACGCTTGGTTCCTTGACGGCTTTTCCCCCACCAAGAACCCTGAATTATGGCGCGCCGATCTGCTGGCCGAAGTTGCCGCCCACACCAACCCGAACGGAACGCTTGCCACCTACAGCGCTGCCGGTCATATCCGCCGCACGCTGGCCAATGTCGGTTTCAGCATAGACCGCGCCCCCGGCTACGGCCACAAACGCCACATGAGCAAAGGCGTTTTGAAAGACCCCGCATGAGCCAGAATAACACCCGCCTCGGCATCCTGCTGATGATCGCCACCACGCTGGTATTTGCGGCACAAGACGGCATCTCGCGCCATCTGGCGGGCACTTACAACGTGCTGATGGTGGTGATGATCCGCTACTGGTTCTTCGCCGCTTTTGTCATCGTCTATGCGGCGCGCCAGAAACAGGGTTTTCGCGCCACCATCCGCACCACGCAACTGCCTTTGCAGGTTTTCCGCGGCGTGTTGCTGGCAGCCGAAATCTGTGTCGCCATTCTGGCCTTCGTCCTCCTTGGTCTGGTCGAGACCCACGCCATTTTCGCCGCTTACCCCTTGATGGTCGCCGCCCTCGCCGGTCCGTTTCTGGGCGAGGCCGTGGGCTGGCGGCGCTGGGTCGCCATCGGCGTCGGTTTCATCGGCATGATGATTATCCTCCGTCCCGGCGTGACGGTGTTTTCACCCGCTTCCCTGATCGCGGTCGCCTCGGCCCTGATGTTCGCGGTCTACGGCCTGCTCACGCGTTATGTGGCGCGCAAAGACGCCGCCATGACCTCGTTTTTCTGGACAGGTGTTTCCGGTTCGGTGGTCATGACCGCCATTGGCATCTGGTTCTGGGAGCCGATGAGCGCACCGGATTGGGGCTGGATGGCCATCCTCAGCCTCACCGGCGCGCTGGGCCATTTCCTGTTGATAAAATGCCTTGAGGTGGCCGAGGCAAGTGCCGTGCAACCCTTTGCCTATCTGCAACTGGTGTTCGCCAGCTTCATCGGCGTCACGGTATTTGGCGAAGCGTTAAAACTGAACACAACCATAGGCGCGGGCATCATCGTGACGGCAGGCCTGTTCACCATCTGGCGTGAACGGGTAAACAGGAAGAATTTTATCGAAAATTCTTCAACCTGAAAATTTTTCGGTAAAAATTTTCTAACCCTTCTTCAAATCTTTGCTGATTTTCAGCTTGGGCGTGCGCCCTTTGATCCGCGCCCGATAAACATGCAGCGATTCCATCACCCGCATCACATAATTTCGGGTTTCGCGGAACGGGATATGCTCGATCCAGTCGATCTGATCCACATTATCGCGCCGTGGATCGCCATAAAGTTCGATCCATTTTCGCGCCCGGCTCGGACCGGCATTATAAGCCGCAAAAGCCAGAATATAAGAGCCGTTGAAATCCGCCAACTGCTCGGCCAGATAGGTCGAGCCAAGCCGCGCATTGTATTTCCACTCACTGGTCAGCTTGTCCTTGGAATACTTGACGCCGATTTCCTTGGCAACCTTTCTCGCGGTTCGCGGCATGATCTGCATCAGCCCGCGCGCCCCTGCCGGGCTGATGATATACTGGTCCAGCTCGCTTTCGCGCCGAGCGATTGACATCGCCTCTTCCGGTTTGACCTTGGAGACATATTTCGCCAGCGCCGTCACCGGAAAATAGGTTTTCGGCAGGATATATCCCTGCCGCGCCGCCTGTTTGGACAGGCGCACCGCGATATTGGGCCGCCCGATTTCCATCGCGATATCGGCAAGCTGCTGGTATCCCGTGCGCTCCTGCCCCTTGGCGATCCGGCGGAAAAACTGTTCGGTCATGGCGGACCTGTCGGCATAATGCAGCAAGATCGCCGCGCGAAAAACGGTCGTATTCAGAAAATCCGCCTGACGCCAATTGGGTGATTTTTCCCGCCCGGCAAGGCTTTTATCGGGCTTGGCGCCGATTTTTTCTGCCGCCAACTGGCCGTAAAAACTGGTCTGGTAACCCGCCGCAAACTCGTAAGCTGCCCGCGCTTTGGCGCTATCCCCCAAAGCCTCGTAAGCGCGCCCCTGCCAATAACCTGCCCGGCCAAACGAAATCGGCGTTGCCACCGCATCGCGAAACCGCTGGAAATGCTTCAGCGCAGTTTTGGGATCGTTGAATTTGCGCAGAGCGATAAAGCCCGACAGCCACTCCAGATCGGCAAAATCCGATCCCTTGCTCAGAAAATGCCGCGAGGCGATTTTATAAGCCCGCTGGTTATTACCCTCGCGCATTTCAGCCCGCGCGATTGTGCGCCGCCGACTGGCCCAACGCGCGGGTTGGCCAAGTTTTTCGGCCGAGGTCGAGCGTTCAATCAGCAAATCCCGTGCAGATACCTTGAGGTCTTTACGCGCGCGCCAAATGAACCGCTCGTATGACAAGCCAGGATCATCGCGCAGCTCTTTTGGTACAGCATCAATCAGCCGGTTCACCCCCTTGGCCCGCTTGCGCAGCCCCAACCGTGCCTTGGCCAGCGCCACATAACCCTCGGGCACCACTGAATACATTCCCTCGGCCTGCTTGCGCAGATTGCGCCATAACAGCATGTCCAGCCGTTCGATATTATGCTTTTTCAGGGTGCTCTCAAACCGCTTGTAAAGCGCAACCCGATCATCCTTGCCCATGGAGAAACCGCGCCACGCGCGCAAAGCCTCAGCCTGCGCAGCCTTGTTGTTGCCGGTCGCCAGATAGGCCTCGGTCAGGCGCACAACGCCGGCACCAGATTGCGGCCTGCGGGTTTTGAAATAGGCCAGAACCTCGGCTGGGTCTGCACTCTGCAAAATCTTGCCCTCACCCTTGATGCGCAACAGGTTCAGCCCCGGCCAGTCGGGATTTTGCGCCAGAAAGGCGGTATATTCCTGAAAGTCGCCCTCGCCTTCGCGCAGGCGCATCCA
>JAADIC010000167.1 GCA_013151535.1 Alphaproteobacteria bacterium
CTCGGCAAGCTCAGCCCCGAGATCGGCAACGCGATTGTCAACGCTGCCAGCGAAGTGATTGACGGCAAGCTCGACGATCATTTCCCGCTGGTGGTCTGGCAGACCGGATCCGGCACCCAAAGCAATATGAATGCCAACGAGGTGATCTCGAATCGTGCCATTGAAATGCTGGGCGGGGTGATCGGCTCCAAGACGCCGGTGCATCCGAATGACCATTGCAATATGGGCCAAAGCTCGAATGACACGTTTCCAACGGCCATGCATATCGCCACCGCGCGCATGGCGCATGATGTGACTTTGCCCGGGCTGGAACATCTGCAATTGGCGCTGGCGGATAAGGCCGAGGCGTTCAAGGACATCATCAAAATCGGGCGCACCCATACCCAGGACGCCACCCCAATGACGCTGGGTCAGGTTTGGTGGTTACGCTTTTCAGGTTGAACAGGGGATTAAGCGCGTGCGCCATGCCCTTGAAAACATTTATTATTTGGCGCAGGGCGGCACCGCTGTTGGCACTGGTCTGAACACCGAAAAGGGCTGGGACAAGATGGTGGCCGATAATATGGCCGCGATCTCGGATCTGCCATTTTTGCCCGCGCCCAACAAGTTTGAGGCGCTGGCCGCCCATGATGCCATTGTCGAGATGTCGGGTGCTTTGAAAACCGTCGCCGCCAGCCTGTTCAAGATCGCCAACGATATCCGCCTGCTCGGCTCCGGCCCGCGTTGTGGGCTGGGTGAGCTGATGTTGCCGGAGAATGAGCCGGGCAGTTCAATCATGCCGGGCAAGGTCAACCCAACGCAGGTGGAGGCGTTAACCCAAGTCTGCGCCCATGTGATGGGCAATGATGCGGCCATCGGTTTTGCTGGTTCACAAGGGCATTTTGAGCTGAACGTCTATAAACCGATGATGGCTTATAACCTGCTGCAAAGCATGCAATTGCTGGGCGATTCTTCTGTGGCGTTTACCGATAATTGCGTGGTCGGGATCAAGGCCGATGAGGAACGTATCAGTAAATTGATGTGGGAAAGCCTGATGCTGGTGACAGCGCTTGCACCCGAAATCGGTTATGACAACGCCACCAAAGTTGCCAAAACCGCCCATAAAAACCGCACCACCCTGAAGCACGAGGCAATCGCACTGGGTTTTGTCGATGAAGCGACCTTTGATCGGGTGGTTCGGCCGGAAAACATGATCGGCCCGAAGGGGTAGATCATGGGTGATGTGGTCAATCTGGGGCGTATACGCAAGGCTGATAATCGGGTGAAGAAAGCCGCGAAAGCTACTGAAAATGCGGCGAAATTCGGTTTGACAAAGGCGCAACAAAGGGCAGAGAAATCCAGCAAGATCAAAGCTGCACAGCATCTGGACAATCACCGGCTTGATAAAGATGGCTGACGGGCGGCCCAAAAAACACTCGCTGACGCTCAAGGGGCATCGAACCTCGGTTTCGCTGGAGGATGAATTCTGGCGCGCGTTCTGCGACATCGCCAAAGAAAAACAACGACCGATCAACGCCTTGGCAGCCGAAATTGATGCAGATCGCGGGTTTGATACGGGCCTTGCCAGCGCCATACGCCTATATGTGCTGCGGTATTTTCGCCAGCGCCCAAAGGCGTGAGCACGCCTCGGGCGGCCAATCCGCCCCGTCGGAGGCGCTGCGCACCGTGAGACAGTTAATTGAGCGACAAACCGGAAAAACCTCGAACTTGAGCACCCAAAGGCGCGACCGTGCCTCGGGCGGTTAGCCCGCCCCGTCGGAGGCGCTGCGCGCCGTGAGACATTAAAATGGTGCACCCGACAGGATTCGAACCTGTGGCCTCTGCCTTCGGAGGGCAGCGCTCTATCCAGCTGAGCTACGGGTGCTTAGGGGTGATATAGGCGACCTTTGCGGGACTGGCAATCCGGATTCTCAGCCAAACAGCTCGTGACATAATTCCAGCGCATCGATTAGCGCATCGACCTCAGCCTTGGTGTTATAAAGGCCGAACGAGGCGCGGCAGGTGGCGGTGACACCAAGATGTTCCATCAACGGTTGGGCGCAATGGTGGCCCGCGCGCACCGCGATACCACGCCGGTCAACTACGGTTGAAATGTCATGCGGATGCGCGCCACCATTCAGTGTGAAGGAAAAAATCGCACCTTTGGTGGCGGAATTCCCCTGTATATTCAGCCAGTTAAGGCCGGACAGTTTTGATTGGGCATAGTCGCGCAGCCCCCGCTCATGGGTGGCGATATTGTCCATACCAAGCGCCATCAGATATTCCAGCGCCGCCCCCATGCCGATCATCTGCACGATACCCGGCGTGCCTGCCTCAAACTTGTGGGGCGGGTCATTATAGGTGACAACCTCGCGGCCGACCTCGCGGATCATGTCACCACCGCCCATGAAGGGGCGCATTTCGGCCATGCGATCACGGCGGATATAAAGTGCGCCGGAGGCGGTTGGGCCGTACAGTTTATGCCCGGTAATGGTGTAAAAATCACACCCGATATCCTGCACATCCACCGGCGCATGCACGCTGGATTGCGAGCCATCGACCAGCACCGCCACCCCGCGCGCCCGCGCCGCTGTAGAGATGGTTTTCACATCGACAACCGTGCCCAGAACATTTGACATCTGGGTTATGGCAATCAGTTTGGTCTTTGGCGTGATCGCATCGATCACCGCCTGCGGGTCAAGATCACCATTCAAATCGGTTTCAACCCATTTCAGCACCACACCTTGGCGTTCGCGCAGGAAATGCCACGGCACGATATTGGCGTGGTGTTCCATGACCGAAAGAATGATCTCGTCCCCCGCCTTCAGGTGCTGCGCACCCCAGGCGTAAGACACGGTATTGATGCCCTCGGTGGTGCCGGAATTGAACAGGATTTCATCCTCAAATTCCGCATTCAGAAACCGCTTAACAATACCGCGCACCGCTTCGTATTTGTCAGTCGCCAGATTGGACAGGAAATGCAGGCCGCGATGCACGTTGGCGTATTCCTCGGAATAGCCGCGCGTCACCGCATCGATCACCACCTGTGGTTTCTGGGCCGAGGCACCATTATCCAGATAGACCAGCGGCTTGCCGTGGATTTCACGCGACAGGATCGGAAAATCGGCGCGGATTTTTTCAACGTCATACATCAGGAAACCCCCTCAAGGTCGATCCCGGCCAGTCTGAGGACAAAAACCATAACAAAGGCCAGACCGATACTGACGCCAATGAAACCGCCCAAAACCTTGAGCCGCGAGCGAAAGCCGTGCAGTTCGGCCACAAAACTGACCGTCAGATAGAGGAAAAAGAAAATCGCGGCGGTGTACAGAACCGATGCAATCGGGGCGGCGACAATCGCAATCAGGATGATCGGAAGCTGCACCACCAGCATGAAAAATTGCAGCCAGACCGACAGGATCAGCGTTTGCTCAAAATTGCCGCGCCCGCCAAATATCCGGCCAACCACAAGGATGGCGATGGTCGAAATCATCAGGCCCATGAACTGGATCACCGCCAGCAATAGCGGGTTTTGCAGCATACTGGCCCCAAATGCATGCGGCGCGACCGGCATTATCAGCGATTGGCCAAAGGACAGAAACACCCCCAATATCACCACGACAATCGCAAGCGGCATCGCCTGCGCGCCCGCCGCTTTATCCGCCAGCAAGCCCGCTGCAGCGGCGCGCGGGTCTTGCACCGTCAAGCGGATAAGGGCCTTGAGTTGCTCGTTCATGAGAGTTCACGCCTTCAGATCATTCCTCTGGCGTGAAAATACATGGCCCCCACGAAGGCCACAAGCGAAACCACCGTCAAAGCAAGGAATATTGGCGAGGTTTTTCGGAATCCGTGCGCCTTGGCCAAGGCAGCAGAGATATACCACACGAACGGCAGCAGGCCGAGGTAATAGGGCGGCTGTGCAATCCACTTGGCACCAAAAATCGGGTAGTAGACCTCTAGGTTTATGAACAAAACCGAGAGTAACGCCGCCGCCACCCCGAAAGGGGCGGTTACGAACGCGCCCCAGAACACCGCAATGCGCGTATTGCGCCAGGTTCCGCGCCCGCCAAGAAGGCGCGCGATTGCCCCGGCGACCATGGCAAACAGATACATGGCAATGGTGCGCCCGATGATGGCGAGCAGAAACAGCAGCCCGATTTCAACCGAGATCAGCGACACCCCTGCGGCGTTTGGCACAACCACGGCTTTCAATGTCCAGGACAGGAAAAACGCCAGATCGGACCACAAAAGCAGGTATAAAAGCCGCGCCTCGCTGGGCTTTTCAACGATCATCGCGCGGGTAGAGGCGCGCATGTCATACCACGCCGACAGCACCTTGTGGGTGACCGTATCACGGCCAATCCACCGACGCCGCTTTTTTCCATAACGCCCGGCATGAGCACTGGGATGAGGGGAATAATTGACCGCCTGCACGACACACACCTTATATTAAGGCCCCTACCCTTTTGTTAAAATGCGTGCAGAATTGGGGAATAATGTGACGGATTAGCGAATAATCTTAGGCATTTTCAGCCTGCTCCGGCCATTCGGAAAGCTGCATGCCGGTATACCATAACCACAGGAAAAACAGGCCCGACGCCAGTGAACCCAGTACCAGCGCCAGCGCAGGCAGCATCAGGGTTTCAAGGAATTGCGCCATGATTAGAAGCGGTTGCAAGGCGATCAGAGGCCAGAACAGGGCGAGGCGCGCCGATTGCCACGATCCCTTTCCGCCGAAAACCTTCGAGGCCAATCTGGTCAGCCCGGCCAAAGCATAGAAAAACAGCGGCGCGAATATGATGCTGGCGACAAAATTGGCCCCCACCAAAGCCTCGAGCGGCTGGCCGGTAATATTGCCATCAATCACGCCCGGCAGGCGCGCCAGAAATGAAAGTATCGTGGCGAAAACCACATAGGCCAGCAATTGCGGCTCGCCCGGAATATCGGCCAGTTTGCGCGCCAAAACCGATTTTGGCGCGCTGTAGGTTTGGAAAATATCGACCCAGAACTGTTTCACGAGCGGTGCCGCTCGATCCAGCCTTCAAGGCGTGACAGCAGATCACCGCGAATGGCGTCATCTTCGATTTCCTCCAGCGCTTCGGCCAGAAACGCCAGCACCAGCATATCCACCGCCTGGCTGCGTGGAATTCCGCGTGATGTCAGATAGAACAGCGCATTTTCGTCGATCGCCCCGACGGTTGCGCCGTGTGAACAGATCACGTCATCGGCGTAGATCTCAAGCTCGGGTTTGGCCAGAAAACGGCTGTCGTCATCCAACAGCAGCGCCTGGCTGATTTGATAGCCGTCGGTCTTCTGGGCGTGTTGCTTGACCAGAATCTTGCCCTGAAACACCCCGGTGGCACCGTTGCGCAGCACCTTTTTGAACACCTGACGGCTTTCACATCTGAGCGCGTCATGGGTGATGAACACGGTATCATCCTGATGAAACGCCCCGGTCGAGCCATCGCCAACACACGCGCCCGAGATCGTGGCATGGGCATCATCGCCGGTCATCTCGATCACACATTCGTTGCGCGTCAGCGCGCCATTGACTGTCAGGCTGAAAGATTTGAACCGGCTTTCAGCCCCAAGGCGCGCGAACAGATGCGCCACAGCGCGGCGTTCGTGGTCGCGCCCCTGGGTGCGGATATGGTTGAATGTCGCGCCATCGGCCACGTCAACTTCAAGCACCTTGTTGATGCGCGCCGCAGCGGGGCCGTTTTCCAGCAAGGTCAACTCCCCCCCCGTCTCAACCCGCACAACATGATGCACGACCGCATCGGCGGTTTCGGATTGGCGCAGATAATGCAGGCACAAAGGCCGGGGCACTTTGCCGGTAACACGGATCAGAACGCCCTGTTCAGCCATGGCGGTGTTGAGCGCGGCCAAAGGGCGCGGCACAGGCGTTTGGCCATTGGCCTCAAGCACCCCGTAAAGATCGCGCGCCCAGTGCAGATCGGCCCTGGCGGCGGATGTTAGCGGCTCAATCTCGATGTTTTCCATGGCCATGGGATCAGAGATATCCGTGTCCAGCACCCCGTCGACAAAGACCAGACGCAGGCGGTCCACATCGCAAAACACCGGTTTTTCATCCGTGAGCAGAAGGGCGGCAGGCGTCGCGTCAGGCTTGCAAAGCTCATCCGGCCGGGTGAATTTCCAGTATTCATCGCGCCGATGCGGCAGACCGCTGGCCGTAAGGCGCGCAAGGGCTGATTTGCGGGCTTGCGCGATCCATTTACCACCGCGATCCATTTACCACCCTTGGGCAGGGTCAAATCCGGCCCGTTGCCCAGATTTGCAGTTTTCAGTTGTGCCGACATCAGGCCACCTCGGCCAGCAGATCGGCGTAACCGTTGTTTTCAACCTCAAGCGCCAGTTCCGGGCCGCCGGATTTGATGATCCTGCCATCCGCCATGATATGCACAACGTCAGGTTTGATGTGATCGAGCAGCCGCTGATAATGGGTAATCACCAGAAACGAGCGCTTGCCGTCGCGCAGCGCATTCACCCCCTCGGCCACCAGTTTCATGGCGTCCACATCAAGGCC
>JAADIC010000255.1 GCA_013151535.1 Alphaproteobacteria bacterium
CCTTCATTCCGGCCTATCTGCAAGCCAAACGCGGTAGTCATATTGTGATTACCACCATCATGTTCAACTTTATCGCGGCGGCCCTGATGGGATTTCTGCTGAATGGCCTGTTGAAAGACCCAAGCAAACAGAACGCTGAATCCGTGGCTTTTCCAGCAGGCGCGCATCTGCCAACCGCAAGCGAGATTTTGGCCCCGCTCGGCATTGCCTTCAACAAAAACGCGCCGCTGAATGTCAGCTTTATATTGGCCTTGTTATGCGCCGTGGGGGTCTGGTTCCTGTTGTGGCGCACACGCCTTGGTTATGAAATCCGCGCCTTCGGAAAATCCGAGGCGGCGGCGAAATATGCTGGGATTTCCGCCACCAAAATTACCGTCATCGCCATGCTGATTTCTGGCGCATTGGCGGGGATGTTGTCGATCAATGTGGTGATGGGGGAACAGGAACGCCTGATCGCCTCGTTCGTTGAGGGGGCTGGGTTTGTTGGTATTGCGGTGGCTTTGATGGGCCGTTCGCATCCCTTTGGCATTGTTCTGGCAGCGTTGCTGTTCGGCATGTTGACCCAGGGCGGGTTTGAGCTGTTATGGGAAATGCCGGCGATCAGCCGCGAAATGGTGCTGGTTATTCAGGCGTTGATTATCCTGTTCACCGGTGCGCTGGATAATCTGGTGCGCGATCCCGTGCAAAAGTTTTTCCTCTATCTGAAATACCGCAGGGACATCAAGGAAATGCAATCCAGTGAAGGGGAAAGCTGATGGAATTTGCAGATTTCTTCCTTCAATTTCTGTTGCTGATGGACATGACCGTGCGCCTGTCCGTGGTGCTTATTCTGGCCTGTCTGGCCGGGCTATACAGCGAACGGGCCGGTATTTTTGACATTGGGCTTGAGGGAAAAATGCTGATCGCGGCGTTCTTTTCGGCAGCGGGTGCCTATGAAACCGGCAATGCCTGGCTCGGGGTTTTGGCGGGGATCGCGGCGTCGATGGTGTTTTCGCTGATCCACGGGCTGGCCTCGATCACCTATCGCGGCAATCAGTTGATTTCCGGTGTGGCTCTGAACTTTCTGGCGTCCGGCCTGACCATCGTTATCGGCGCGGCATGGTATCAAAAAGGCGGGCAAACACCGACCCTAAGCGGTGGTGCCCGGTTTGAGGAGATCACCCTGCCTTTCGCTGAACTTTTTGGCCAAGTCCCGATCCTTGGCCCGATCTATGAAGATGTGATTTCCGGCCACAAGCCGATCGTCTATATCGCGTTTCTGATCGTACCGCTTACATGGTGGCTGTTGTTTCGCACGCGGTTTGGCTTGCGCTTGCGGGCGGTCGGGGAGAATCCAGCCTCGGTTGATACCGCAGGCATTTCGGTGGTGCGCACACGCTATGCCGCCGTCATGATTGCTGGCGTTTTATGCGGCGTTGCCGGGGCCTATCTGGCAACCTCGCAAGCCGCCAGCTTTGGCCGCGAGATGACCGCCGGGCGCGGGTTCATTGCGCTTGCGGCACTTATTTTTGCCAAGTGGCGGCCGTTTTATGCGCTGGGGGCCACATTGCTGTTCGGCCTGCTCGAGGCGATCAGCAACCTTTACCCCAGCATAAATGTTTTCGATCTAATCACGATCCCCGTGCAGTTCACCCAGGCCCTGCCCTATATCCTGACCGTGGTCATTCTGGCGGGCTTTGTTGGCAAGGCCATACCGCCCAAGGCGGGCGGCGAGCCTTATGTCAAGGAACGATGAGGCTTTGACCAAAAGGTCGGATTTGTCGCAGTTTTTTGTACTGAACATCCGCGCGTAAACGGCGTAGTGCAGGCGGGCACTGATTCTAAGGTTGGCGCGCCCCATGCAAGTATATCTTCCCATTGCCGAAATTTCGGTCGGCATTCCTATTCTGTTGGGTCTTGGCACCCTCGTCGGCATTCTGTCCGGCATGTTTGGTGTGGGCGGCGGTTTTATCCTGACGCCGCTTTTATTCATGATCGGCGTTCCGCCCGCTGTTGCGGTTGGCACCCAGGGAAATCTGATCGTTGCCTCGTCGTTTTCCGGCATGCTGGCGCATCTGAAACGCAAAACCGTCGATTACCGAATGGGCTTGGTTCTGCTGGGTGGTGGGCTTGTTGGGTCCGCCATGGGAGTGCAACTGTTCAAACTGCTTAATGAACTTGGTCAGGTCGATCTGCTGGTCAATCTCAGCTATGTCTTCTTGCTGGGGATTATCGGTGCGCTGATGCTGATCGAGGCCATCAACGCCTATCGCCGCCGCAACGACACCGATTACAAACCCGCCCCACGCAAGCATCATTCCTGGGTGCATGGCTGGCCAGTGAAGATGAAGTTTCGCACCTCCAAACTATATATCAGCGCCATTCCGCCGTTTGGCATTGGCGTGATCGTGGGTGTTCTTTCCGCCATCATGGGCGTTGGCGGCGGCTTTTTGATGCTGCCCGCAATGATCTATATTCTGGGCATGCCGACCAAGGTGGTGGTCGGAACGTCGCTGTTTCAGATCACCTTCATGTCGTCCTTCACCACCGTGATGCACGCCATCGAGAACCAGACTGTCGACATGGTTCTGGGAACCATCCTGTTGCTGGGCGGTGTCATCGGGGCGCAAATCGGCACGCGTATTGGTGCAAAACTGAACGCCGACACCTTGAGAATCCTGTTGTCGCTGCTGGTTCTGGCGATCAGTATCAAGCTGGCTTTTGGTCTGGTTCTGGTGCCGGATGAGTTCTACGGACTGTTTAAGTGATCTAAATTCCCCAAAGCATCACGGTTCGCTCCGATTTGTCGCAGCTATTGCTACAGACCGGACATATGCAATAGTTGTAATGCATGCGGACTTACTAGACTAGGTCACCACCATGCAAATCTATCTTCCTATTGCCGAAGTATCGGTAAACGCTTTTCTGTTGCTCGGACTCGGGGGGATGGTTGGCATCCTGTCCGGCATGTTCGGCGTGGGTGGCGGTTTCCTGATGACGCCGCTTTTGTTCTTTATCGGCATTCCGCCCGCCGTTGCTGTTGCCACCGAAGCCAACATCATCGTCGCCTCGTCGTTTTCCGGGGTTCTGGCCCACCTGAAACGCAAGACCGTCGACCTCAAGATGGGATTGGTCCTGCTTTCGGGTGGCTTGTTTGGCGCGGCATTTGGCGTGCAGATATTCAAAATACTGAAAGAGATGGGGCAGGTGGAACTGCTGGTGATGCTGTCCTATGTGGTGTTTCTTGGGGCTGTTGGCGGCTTGATGTTTGTGGAAAGCATGCGCGCCCTGCGCCGCTCCAAACAGCCAAACGCCAAGCGGCCACTGCGTAAACATCACAACTGGATTCACGGTCTGCCGTTCAAGATGCGGTTCCGCACCTCGGGCCTTTATATCAGCGCCATTCCGCCCTTGATCGTTGGCGCGGCCGTTGGCGTGCTGGCCGCAATCATGGGGGTTGGCGGTGGTTTCATCATGGTTCCGGCGATGATTTATTTGTTAGGCATGCCAACCAAAGTGGTGATCGGAACCTCGCTGTTCCAGATCATTTTCGTAACCGCCTTCACCACCCTGATGCACGCGACCACCAACTATACCGTGGACATGGCACTGGCGGTTCTGTTGCTGACGGGCGGCGTTATCGGCGCCCAGATCGGCACACGGATCGGCCTGAAACTGAAGGCCGAGCAGTTGCGCATTTACCTGTCGATCCTTGTTCTGGCGGTTTGCGGCAAGCTGGCGCTCGATCTGCTGTTGACACCTTCCGAGCTGTTTACCATTGGCGCGGGGGAATGAGCATGCTGCGTTTTCTTATCCCGCTGCTGTTTCTGGCCAGTTTTGCCACCGCACAGGAAAGCGTTGTCGCTGGTATGAGCCAGAATCGTATTTCGATCTCGGCTAATTTTGACGGCTCGGAAATTCTGATTTTTGGGGCCATCAAACGCGAAACACCAATTCCCGATTACGCCCCACTTGAAATCATCATTGCTGTTAGTGGACCGGACGAACCGACAACCGTACGTCGAAAAGAACGGATTTTCGGCATCTGGGTCAACAAGGATACGGTGGAGTTTGAGGCCTCTCCGAGCTTTTATGCTGTAGCCAGCACCAACCCTTTGAACGAAATCCTGAGCGTAGCCGACGACGCGCGCTTTAGCATCCGCATTGGCTCGCGCATCCCGCTGACGGTCGAGGAGGATAATCAGCTAAACCTGCCGGAATTCCGCGATTCGATCATTCGTATACGCGAGAATCAGGGCCTGTATTCCGAGCGCGAAAGCATCGTGACCCTGAACGATGAAACCCTGTTCGACACGACGATCCAACTGCCGTCCAATCTGGTCGAGGGGGATTACAAAACCCGGATTTTCCTGACCCGCAACCGGCAAGTGATCGATGATTTCGAGACCACGATCATGGTGCGAAAAGTCGGGCTGGAGCGTTGGATTTTCAACCTCGCCCATGAAAGGCCACTGATTTATGGCCTGTTGTCGCTGACCATCGCCATCATGGCGGGCTGGCTGGCATCCGCCGTATTCCGGCTCCTCAAAATCAGTTAGAGCGAAACAGATCTAATAGGATTGGTTTTGCTTTAACCGCGCCCGACAAACTGCATATTCGTGGCCATAACGGTCATGAACAGCACGTTTGATCCCGGCGGCAACTGCGCCATATGCAAAACCGATCTGGCCACGTCATTCACATCCATCGTGGCTTCGGGTGTATTGCCAACCGCTTGCGCGGATTTTGACAGGTTTTCCACCATTTCGGTGCGCGCATTACCGATGTCAATTTGCCCGCAGGCGATGTTGAACGGGCGGCCATCCAGCGAAATGGATTTCGTCAGGCCGGTGATCGCGTGTTTGGTGGCCGTGTAGGGCGCTGAATTGGGCCGTGGCGAATGGGCCGAGATCGAGCCGTTATTGATGATCCGCCCGCCTTGCGGCACTTGCGCCCGCATCACCCGAAACGCCGCGCGCGCGCACAGGAAACTGCCGGTCAGGTTCACATCAATCGAGGTCTGCCAATCGGCCAGCCTGACCTCGTCAATGCTAGCGCCCGGCGTGAACAGGCCGGCATTGTTGAACAGCGTGTCGATCCGGTTAAAACGGCTGGCAATGGCGTCAAACACCCCAGCAACCTGCGCCTCGTCAGATACGTCACAAGCCACACAAAACGCCCGCTCATGGCCCGCCGCCACCGTCTCAAGCCGATCAATCCGCCGCCCGATCAGGGCCACGCTCCAGCCTTCGGCCAGAAACAAATCAACACAAGCCTTACCGATGCCTGACCCCGCACCCGTGATAACAATCGTGCGTGTCACGCCCTAAAACGCCTGAAAAGTCATGGTAGTCAGGGTCCGGCTGATATTGGCAATGCCGCTGATGACACCGTTGATATATTTGCCGATATCCTCGTCCTCGGGGATATAGAGCTTGGCCATCAGATCAAAATCACCGCTGGTCGAATAGAGTTCCGAGACGACTTCCCGCTGATAAATGGCATCAGCCACCTCATAGGTGCTACCGGGATTACAGCGGATCTGCACAAAAACGCATTTCATTTTTCTGGCCCTTTTCTTTGCGGAATATGGTGTTTGACCAAGTGTAAACCAATCCGGCCAGAGGGTTCCAGCACTATTCGGGCGCAGTTTCGGGCGGGTCCAGAACCAGTTCGCTTGGCTCGGGTTTACGCAGATCGTCAACCCCGAGAACCCCGTCGGGCTTGGACAACATATAGCGTGTCACCCAGAACAGCCGGTTTTCAGCCCGCGTGATCGCCACATAGGCCAGCCGCTTCCACAATTGTATGCCCGCCTCGTCGCGCCCTGATCTGGCGGCGGCGTAAATATCGGGGGCAAACACCTGCACATCCGGCCATTGCGAGCCTTGCGCCTTGTGGATCG
>JAADIC010000253.1 GCA_013151535.1 Alphaproteobacteria bacterium
TCCAGATTGGCGAATGACTGAATCAGGTGGGCGTCTTTGGTCAGGATGTCGTCGGTGCTGAGCTTGCTCATTTTTTGATCCTCTCATTTGGCACGGTGACGCGGGGTATTCAGGCACACCCCTCTTTTCTGCCGCCGGTCAGGCGGCAGTTGGTTAGTGGAATACGGGCAGCCCCGCTTGAAACGGGGCTGTCCTGCCTACTTTTTAAGGTCGGTCCAGATCTTGTCGTAAACGGCCTGAACGTCTTCCGAGCAGGCCATGACAAACTGCCCGTTGCCACCGGCTGGCGGGTTCAGTTCGGGGGCGCTGACAACGGCTTCGTCAAGAAACTCGGCAACGCCATTCACCCCAGCGGTATATTGAGCGTAATTCGTCACCGCCGCCGCGTTTTCCGGTTCAAGCAAGAAATTCATGAATTTCAGGGCGTTATCCCGGTTCGGTGCGTCTTTCAGCAAAACGACATTATCCATCCAGACCACATAGCCTTCTTTCGGAAAGGCATATTCGATATTCGCCCCTTCCTCGCGGGCCTTTGCCGAGAACCCGTTCCAGATCATGCCAACTGCCGCATCACCCGAAACCAGAACATCCTTGGCAATGTCTGACCCGAATGAAGCCCAGGAAGGCTTGGCCGCCTGCACCAGATCGTTTAGCGCCCTTAGCTGGTCACGGTCTGTCGTGCATTGCGGAATGCCCAGATGCATTGACGCCAGCGCCAGAACTTCGCCCTGACTGTCAAGAATATTGATCCGGCCTTGCAGCGCGGCTGGTGGATCAAAGATGATCGAGGTCGTGTTGATATCGCCACTATAGACATCGCGGTTCACCGCAAAACTGGTAGAGCCCCACTGATACGGGATCGAACTGTGACGACCCGGATCAAAACTGACATCCAGCCATTCGGGTGCAATATTGCCAAAATTGCTGAGGTCGGAAGGCTCGAATGTGTCCAGCAATCCGGCAGCGGCCATGATCTCGACCATGTAATCCCCCGGCACCGCGACATCATAGCTGCCCATCTTGCCAGCCTTCAGCGATGCAAGCATGGCTTCGTTTGAATCAAAGGTGTCCATGGTAACTTCGACGTCATATTCAGCCGCGAATTTGTCCAGCAGCTCCTGCGGGATATATTCGAACCAGTGGTAAATCGACAGCTTGCCTTCGGCATGGGCCGCGCTTGCGGCCAGGGTGAGGGCCAGTATCGAGGCCCCCAGTTTGAATGTTTTCAGCATGTTTTCTTCCTCCGTTGATGTTGGTCGTTACTTCTTGTTTTGTCCCATCCGTCCGACCAGATAGGACAGGGTGACAAAGACCACCGACACCAGCAACAGCAGGGTGGAGATTGCCATTATATTGGGTTTGATACCTTGTTTGACCGCGCCAAAAATGGCGGTTGGCAGGGTTTCAATGCCGGCACCTTTGACAAAATTCGTGATGATGAAGTCGTCAAGCGAGATGATGAACGCAAGCAGAAAGCCGGATATGATGCCGGGTGCCATCAGGGGCAACAAAATCAGGCGGAAGGCCTGAAAACGCGTGGCATATAGGTCAAGCGCCACTTGCTCGTAAACATCCTCGATACCCTGCATTCGGGCGGCTATGGGCAGATAGGCAAAGGGGATGCAAAACACGATATGGGCAACAAGGATCGTCAGGTATCCGGTGGTAAAGCCAATCGCGGAAAAGAAAATCAGCGTGGCGACGGCGGTGACGATCTCGGGCACCATAAGCGGCAGGTTTATCAGCGCAAAACTGACAGATTTGCCTCGGAACCTGCCCGCTTTCAGCATCGCGGTGGCGGCCAGTGTTGCAATGGTGGTGGCGGTGGTGGCAGCCATGACGGCTATGGTGATCGAATTCAGCGCCGCCGCCTTGAACTTTGCCGATTCAACGCCCCAGAACACCTCACCATACCAGCGCAGCGAGGCCCCGCCCCAAATGGTGATCGAATTGCTGTCATTGAACGAATAGATCATCACAATAATCAGCGGCGCATAGAGCAGAAACAGGCACAGATAGGTTATCGGCAAAAAGCCCGGAAAATGCCTGATATCCAGTTTTCGGGCCATCAGCGCGCACCCTCTTTCGCTTGTTGACGGGCGTAAAAGGTCAAAACGACCAACACCATCGACAACAGGATCATCGAGACTGCCGCGCCAAACGGCCAGTTGCCGGCATTGCCTTTGAACTGCTCTTCAATCAACGAACCGATCATGAAATTCTTGGCACCGCCCAGCAAATCAGGTGCCAGAAACGCCCCGAGGGACGGCACAAACACCAATATGCAACCGGCAATGATACCCGGCTTGACGATCGGAATAATTATTTTGGTCAAAGTGGCGCGGCGACTGGCGTAAAGATCCGCCGCGACCTCGGAATAGGCAAAATTATACCGCTCGACACTAGCATAGATCGGCAGCACCATGAACGGCAAGTAGGAATAAAACAGGCCCAACTGCACCGCAAAACTGGTATTGATAATGTGGATTGGTTCCGAGATCACCCCGAGGGATAGCAACCATTCGTTTAACGGGCCGGTATCACGGATCAGGAATTTCATCGAGATCGTGCGGATCAACAGGTTCACCCAATAAGGGATCGTAATCAGAAACAGCCAGACTGACTTGTTTGGGCCGGTACGCGTTGCAATAAACCACGCCGTCGGAAACCCGATCAGCAGACTGAAGAACGTCGCAACCCCGGCCTGCCAGATCGAACGCCAGAAAATGTTGATATATGTCCATTCAATGACTGGCGGCGCGTCACCAAACAACCCGCGGTCAAAGAAAAACTGGTCATAGGCGTTCAGCGAGAACTCCCAGATCACACCGCCACGAAATTCTTTGGTCAGGAACGAATAGATCAGCATCATGCCAACCGGCAGCACCAGAAAGAAACCGATGACAGCCCATGATGGAAGCATAAGGAAAACACCCAGCCCGGCATAGGTGCTGGTGTTCGATGTGCTTTTTTTGGCGATCTGTGCTGCCATCAATCCTCCAGCAGGCGCGCAGTACCTGTCTCGAAATTCAAACCGACCGGGTCACCAATTTCAGGAATATGGGTTTCTTCGGAGTTTTGAAGGCGGAGCGTTATGATTTTTCCGCCCTCCAGCCTGACATCCACACTCATGTCGGTCCCCAGATATACCTGACGCGTTGTAACACCGCGCAACAGCCCGTCCTGCGGCTTTACCAGCGACACCCGCTCAGGGCGCACGGAAAGATGCCCGTGCCCCACGACCGCGCCCGCCGCTGCCGGACAGGTGAATTGCACATCCCCCCCCGGCAAAACACATGTGGCATAGCCACCCGAAACACTGGAAACGGCGACATCAATCAGGTTGGTCTCGCCAATAAAATCGGCCACAAACCTGTTCTGGGGTGCTTCGTAAATGTCGCGGGCTGAACCGACCTGCTGCACCTGCCCGTCGGCAATCACCGCAATCCGGTCCGACATTGTAAGCGCTTCTTCCTGATCGTGGGTCACGAATACAAAGGTAATGCCGGTGGTCTGCTGAATTTGCTGCAATTCCTGGCGAACAGACTGCCGCAATTTCAGGTCCAGCGCCGACAGCGGTTCATCCAGCAACAGAACCTTTGGTTTTGGGGCCAGTGCGCGCGCCAGCGCCACCCTTTGTTGTTGACCGCCGGATAATTGGGCCGGCAGGCGATCCGCAAATTCCATCAACTGGACCATGTCCAGAACTTCATCAACCCGCGCACGGGCTGTGGTTTCATCCTGCCCCAGACGCTGCAAACCGAAAATCACATTGGCCCTGACATTCATATGCGGAAACAGGGCGTATTGCTGAAAAACGGTATTCACCGGGCGCTTGTTTGGCGGCAAATCGGCAATGTCTTCGCCATACAGCTTTATTGCGCCCTCTGAAATAGCCTCGAACCCGGCGATGGTTCGCAAAAGGGTTGTCTTGCCGCACCCCGATGGCCCCAAAAGGGTGAAAAATTCGTTATCCTTGATCGAGAGACAGACATCCCTGAGGGCAACAAAACTTCCATAGCGCTTTGTCATATTCAGAATATCGACAGCAATTTCACTCATGAATAGTTAATTCCTTACTTGCATCACGCAAATATACCCCCCAAATAGACTTTGAAGCGTAATGAGTTATTTTATAGGGGTATATACCCCCAAAGAGGTACGTTCAGATGCCCGGCCACACCGAAGAGGATCTGCTTGCTGTCGCGATTGCCAGTCTGAATTCCAGCCAGTTTCCGGATGCTTTGCGCGCTTGGCTGCGGCAATGCCTTGCTTACGACAACATCACCATTCTGGCCTATTTCCAGAACCGGGCACCGGTTCCGATACTGTTCAAAAGTCGCCAGCCAAAGGTTCATGAAAATATCAGCAATGTCTATCTGGCAGGCACCTATCTGCTGGATCCTTTCCACGACCTCCACATAAACAAGTCCCCCGCCGGGGTTTACCGGCTGAGCGATATCGCGCCTGACAAGTTTCGCAGAGGCCGGTATTATCTGGAATATTACGGCAACACCACAATGGTTGATGAACTGGTCTTTGTCTCTTATCCGGCGCGCGGGGTCTCGCTGCATGTCTGCCTTGGGCGCGATAGTATATCCAAAAAGCGGTTCACAAGCCGCGAGATCGCAAAGGCCGGTAGAATCTCGCCAATTCTGATATCCTTGGCAGAGGCGCACTGGCATGATCTGACGTCAGAAGGCGAATACACTGAAGGGGACATCACAACAAACCTTATTCTGGCCCTCAAACAACAGCACGGTATTTCCCTCAGCCCCAGACAGGCGGTTGTCGCGATGCTTGTGCTTCGGGGCCATTCATCGGTTTCAATCGGGTTAAAACTGGCTATCAGTTCGCAAACCGTCAAAGTGTTTCGCAAGCAATTGTACAAAAGGTGCAAAATTTCATCGCAGGCCGAATTGTTTCACCTGATGCTCCCAATACTTGGATCGGTTTCATCAAATTGATCGTTATGGACGCGGCACAAGGCTGGAAAAGTCCCTTGGCTTTCGAAAGAAAGACCGCTTAAATGCGCATATGGAGCGGCACTAGAGCGGGACAGGCCCAGTATTCCCCGGCTTCAGCCTGTGGTTTCCACTCTTTCTGGGCTTCTAGCATGTGAGTAAGAATGACTATTTCAAACACCGCCTCGTCTGGATATTTTCTTTATCATTCCATTGGAATGTACCCCGAAAAAGAACGTGATCTTGCTGATGCCATGGCTGAACTGGCGCAAGTGTGGGCTGCCCCGAATGACAAGCAATGGGGCTATGTTCTGTTGCGCCGTCAGGATTTTATCGATTATTGGCGGCGCATTATCAATGCACCCAAAGGTTCGCTGACAACCTGCGAGAACGTGACCCAGGGCATGCATTCCTTTATCCGGTCGCTGCCAGAGGGCAAGCTGAAGGGCAAGCGGGTGCTGGTCTCGGCGGATTGTTTCCCTTCCCTTCACTTCCTGCTGGCCGGGCTTGCGCCCAAAATGGGTTTTACGCTTGATACTGTGCCGTTGAGCGCGGGCAAAACATATGTCGAAACCGGTGATTTCATCGCCAACTGGGGGCGCGATGTCGGGCTTGCGCTGCTGACATGGGTCACCTCGACCGGCTCGGTGCGTTATAATCTGGACGCTCTGGTTGCCCATGGCCGCGAGATGGGAAGCCTTATCGGCACCGATATCACGCAAGCCGCAGGGCTGATCCCTTACGATGCGATGGCACCGAAAGTCGATTTTGTGCTGTCCACCAGCCTCAAGTGGATGTGTGGCACGCCGGGGGCTGGAATTCTCTATGTCGATAAATCGCTGGTGCTTGAACTCAAGCCCGAGGTGCGGGGCTGGTTCTCGCAAAACAACCCCTTTTCCTGGGATTTGCACAAGTTCGA
>JAADIC010000215.1:0-3801 GCA_013151535.1 Alphaproteobacteria bacterium
TCCGATCGCGATCGCCACCGATGCCAATCCCGGTTCCTCGCCGCTGACCTCGCTTCTATTAACCATGAACATGGCCGCAACCATGTTCCGGCTGACGCCGGAGGAGGCCCTGGCGGGCGTCACCCGCGAGGCTGCTGTGGCGTTGGGGCAGGGCGGTGAAACCGGCACGCTGGAAGTCGGCAAACGCGCCGATCTGGCGGTCTGGAATGTGGCGCATCCGGCCGAGCTGACCTATCGCATCGGCTTCAACCCCCTGCACGCGCGCATTATTGGAGGCGAAATATGCAACTGACACCGGGGAAAATGACCCTTGCCGAGTTGGAGGAAATCTATCGCGGCGGCGATGTTACGGTCGATCCGGCGTTCCGCCCCGGCGTTGAGGCGGCCTTGGCTGTGGTCACGGCGGCAGCGGCGGGGGATGCGCCGGTTTACGGCGTCAATACCGGTTTTGGCAAACTCGCCAGCGTGCGAATACCACCCAAGGACACGGCGCAATTGCAGCGCAATCTGATCCTCAGCCATGCGGCGGGGATCGGTGCGCCGCTGGGCCGCTGGGGGACACTGTGGTTCGCCTTATTATGGCGCTGAAGATGACCTCGCTGGCACGCGGTGCATCTGGTGTGCGTTGGGAGTTGATTGCGCTGCTCGAGGGCATGTTGGCGGCAGGTGTTACGCCGGTCATTCCGGCGCAAGGCTCGGTCGGGGCGTCGGGCGATCTGGCCCCTTTGGCGCATATGGCGGCGGTGATGATTGGCGAGGGCGAGGCGTTTTTTGAAGGCGCGCGCCTTGGCGGCGCTGCGGCGCTGGCCAAGGCTGGATTAACCAAGGTCACACTTGGCCCCAAGGAGGGGCTGGCGCTGATAAACGGCACCCAGGTCTCGACCGCGCTGGCGCTGACAGGATTGTTTCAGGTCTGGTGCATTGCCACCACGTCGCTGGTCACCGGCGCGCTGTCAACCGAGGCGGCCATGGGATCAAGTGCTCCGTTTCGCCCGGAAATCCACGCCCTGCGCGGCCAGCCCGGGCAGATCGAGGCGGCGGCGGTTCTGCGCGATTTGCAGGACGGCAGCGAGATCCGCGACAGCCACCGCGACGGCGATGAACGCGTGCAGGACCCCTATTGCATCCGCTGTCAGCCGCAGGTTCTGGGGGCAGCACTTGACGTGTTGCGCCAAGCCGCAAACGTGCTGGAAATCGAGGCCAATGCGGTCACCGACAACCCCTTGGTGATGCCCGATGGCGCGATTATTTCCGGCGGTAATTTTCACGCCGAACCCGTTGGTTTTGCCGCCGACCAGATCGCCATGGCGGCGGCTGAAATCGGCTCGATTGCGCAAAGGCGCATTTCCCTGCTGGTCGATCCGGCCCTGTCTTTCGGGCTGCCGGCCTTCCTGTCCCCCACTCCCGGCCTCAATTCCGGCCTGATGATCGCCGAGGTGACTTCGGCGGCTTTGATGAGTGAAAACAAAGCCTTGGCCAATCCTCGGGTCATCGATTCCACCCCGACCAGCGCCAATCAGGAGGATCACGTCTCAATGGCCTGCCATGGTGCGCGGCGCTTGCTGGAGATGGCGGAAAATCTGGCTGGGATCATTGGCATCGAGGCCCTGAGCGCTGTGCAGGGGGTCGAGCTGCGCGCGCCGCTCAAGACCTCGGACAAGCTGGCGCGCCAGATGCAATCGCTGCGCTCGGTCGTGCCTGCTCTGAAACAAGATCGCCTGATGTCGCCCGACATTGAAGCCGCGAAAAATCTGGTACGCGCGGGTGGCTTGCTGCCTGTTGATGGCCCCATATTGTAAGGATATCCCATGACCCAGCCTGAAAACCCCCGCCACAATACACGTGTTGTCAAATCGCCAACTGGCCCCGATCTGAGTTGCAAAAGCTGGTCAACCGAAGCACCGTTTCGCATGCTCCAGAATAATCTGGATGCCGAGGTGGCCGAGAACCCGAACGAGTTGGTGGTTTACGGTGGCATCGGCCGTGCGGCGCGCACATGGGCCGATTTTGACCGCATCACAGCGAGTTTGAAGGTGCTGGAGGAGGACCAGACCCTGCTGGTGCAATCCGGCAAACCTGTCGGGGTGTTTCAGACCCATAAAGACGCGCCGCGGGTGCTGATCGCCAACTCCAATCTGGTGCCCCATTGGGCCACATGGGATCACTTTAACGAACTCGATAGGCTGGGCCTGATGATGTACGGCCAGATGACGGCGGGGTCGTGGATTTACATCGGTACGCAGGGCATCGTGCAGGGAACCTATGAGACTTTCGTGGAGGCCGGGCGGCAGCATTACGATGGTGATCTGAGCGGCAAATGGATATTAACCGCCGGGCTTGGCGGCATGGGTGGGGCGCAGCCCTTGGCGGCGGTGATGGCCGGGGCGTGCTGTCTGGCGGTGGAGTGCAACCCTGACTCCATCGATTTTCGGCGGCGCACCAGATATGTCGACGAGATGGCCGAAACGCTGGACGAGGCGCTTGAAATGATCGCGCGCTGGACAGCCGCGGGCGCGGCGAAATCTGTCGGCCTCTTGGGCAATGCTGCCGATATTTTCCCTGAAATTCACCGGCGCGGTATCCGGCCCGATATGGTCACCGACCAGACCTCGGCCCATGATCCGATCAATGGCTATCTGCCACAGGGCTGGAGCATGGCCCAGTGGCGCGAAGGGCGCGAGATTGATCCGAAACGGGTTGAAGCAGCGGCGCGGGCCAGCATGAAAGTGCATGTGGCGGCCATGGTCGATTTCTGGAATGACGGCGTGCCGGTATTCGATTATGGTAACAATATCAGGCAAGTAGCCTTGGATGAAGGGCTGGAAAACGCCTTTGCCTTTCCGGGATTCGTGCCGGCCTACATCCGCCCGCTGTTTTGTCGTGGCGTTGGCCCGTTTCGCTGGGTGGCCCTGTCGGGCGACCCCGAGGACATTTATAAGACCGATCAAAAGGTCAAGGAATTGATGCCGGACGATGCCCATTTGCACAATTGGCTCGACATGGCGCGCGCGCGGATATCGTTTCAGGGTCTGCCGGCGCGGATTTGTTGGGTCGGGCTGGGGGACCGGCACCGTTTGGGGCTGGCGTTCAACGAAATGGTCGCCAGTGGTGAATTGAAAGCGCCGGTGGTGATCGGGCGGGATCACCTGGATTCCGGTTCGGTTGCCTCGCCAAACCGCGAGACCGAGGCGATGAAGGATGGCTCGGATGCGGTCAGCGACTGGCCGCTGCTGAACGCGCTTTTGAACACCGCAAGCGGGGCGACTTGGGTTAGCCTGCATCACGGCGGCGGCGTCGGCATGGGGTTCTCGCAGCATTCCGGCATGGTGATCGTGGCCGATGGCACCGAGGATGCGGCGCGGCGTCTGGGCCGGGTGCTGTGGAACGATCCGGCCACTGGTGTCATGCGCCATGCGGATGCGGGCTATGACATTGCGCGCGATTGTGCGCGGGACAAGGGCCTGAACCTGCCGGGGATTTTGTGAATTGAGCGATGATTTCAATCTGGGCCGCTTTTTTTGAGGGTGAACGTTGCGCCGGGACGCGTGCGGTATTGGCTCAGGTCTGAATTGAAACCGGTGGATTGTGGCTGTGAGGTTTGCAGATTGAATGCCGCCTGAGCAGTGTAAATGCTTTGATTAACCGGGTTCGTTTCAAGCAAACAAGACTACCAAAACCGTTAACAAGTGCTTGACAACAAACAGTAAATCAGGATACGGCTTCGCTAGCCCGCTAGCCCGCTAGCCCGCTAGCCCGCTAGCCCGCTAGCCCGCTAGCCCGCTAGCCCGCTAGCCCGCTAGC
>JAADIC010000215.1:3839-9673 GCA_013151535.1 Alphaproteobacteria bacterium
CGCTAGCCCGCTAGCCCGCTAGCCCGCTAGCCCGCTAGCCCGCTAGCCCGCTAGCCCGCTAGCCCGCTAGCGCAGTGGCCGCTTTACTTCACCGTAATCACCTGGGTGGCCAGCACCGTGTTGCCCTGGTTCATCACATATCTGATTTCGTATTGGCCGGGGCGGTCCGGCAGGTTCAGCTCCAGATCGGGGCCTCTTTGTGTATAGGCATAAGACAATGTCGCCGAGCCACGCGCGCCGATCTTTGCCACCGACACATAATCGAGCGCATAATCCGGCCCTGTCCATCTGACGGTGATTATAGATCCGGCATCGGCCTGATCCACCACATCAAGCGTGGCCGAGACGGCGGAAACCTCGATCTCGCGGCGCGCCAGCACCGTGTTGCCCTGATCGAGCACATAGCGAATTTCATAGCGCCCCGGCTTGGGGGGCATGGCAATCTCAAGCCCCTTGCCGCTTTTTGTATAAGCGTAGTTGATGGTTTGACTGCCGCGCATGCCAATTTCAGCAACCGACACATAATCGAGCGCATAATCCGGCCCGCTCCAGTCAATCACAATTGTCTGTCCGGCGATGGCCGTTTGCGGCGCGTTCAGGCTGGCGGTTACCGGCGTGATCGTGATCGGTTTGCGCATCAGCACCGTGTTGCCCTGATTAAGCACATATCGCAATTCGTATGTGCCGGGCTTTGTCGGCATCACCAGCCCCAAAGGCGTGCCATTGCGGGTGTAGGAATAGTTGATCGTCTGACCGCCGCGCGCGCCGATTTCAGCAACCGAGAGGTAATCAAGCTCGTAATCCGGCCCGCTCCAGTCAACGCTCAGCACCTGACCGGCAATGGCGGTGTCGGGCGTGTTCAACTGTGCTGTGACTTCGCTCACCTCGATCTTCTGGCGAAACACCACGGTATTGCGCTGGTTCAGCACATAGCGCACCTCGTAAGTGCCGGGCGTGGACGGCATTTTCAAACCCAGAGGCTGGCCGCCATTGGTGTAGGAATAGGTCAGGGTCTGACTGCCGCGATCACCGGGATTGGCGGTTGACAGGTAGTCAAGCTCGTAATCCGGCCCGCTCCAGTCCAGCATCAGGGTTTCACCGACAAGGGCGGTTTCGGGCAGGGATATCGACACCTCGAACGGCACGATTTTGATGGTTTCGCGCGCCAGCACCCGCGTCGGTGAATCCAGCATATAGCGGATTTCGTAAGTGCCCGGTATCGGTGGCATTTGCAAACCGATGGTTGGCCCACCGCTGGTATAGCTATAGGTGATGTATTCACCATCCCGAACGCCAATGGCGGCGGTGGAAAGATAATCCATGTCCTCGTTCGGGCCGCTCCAGGTCACATCGATGGTCGAGCCGGCGATGGCAGTTTCAGGCAGATCGAGTGTGGCCAGCGGCTTAAACTGGGGTAATACAAGGTTAAAGCTGCTCTGGCCACCCGGGGTGATTTTGACCACGGCCTGAACATATTCCTCGTCCTTGATGCGCAGCACCTCGGCCTTGTAGGTGCCGGGTTTGACCTTGAGCTGCAGGCTGTCGGTTTCCAGCATGTCGATGAACACTTCGCCGGTATCCACGTTGCTCAATTGCCAGACGATACCGTTATTGATGATCGGCCCGCCTTCGCCATCCGTGGCCCCGAAACGGATCTGCACGTCCTTGGGCAGGGCGGGTTCGGGGGGCAGCGCGGGTTCGGGTTTGGCCACGACCAGCAGCGCCTCGGTCAGTTCCTTGGCGTTGGCGGCGGTCAGAAATTTGCCGCCGGTATTTTCCGCCAGGCACTGCAATTGCGCCCGATCCGCCTTATTCGCCACGTCAAAACCGATCACATGGGCGGTGAAGTCGATGCCGGCCTCTTCCAGCGCCGTGCCGACTTCGCAGGTGTTGAGGTTGCAGGTTTCGCGCCCATCCGAAATCAGGATAACGGTGGCCTTTTCCTCGGTGTATTTCAGCTCCTCCGCGGCTTTGATGACGGCGGCGGACAGGGGCGTTTTGCCCTTGGGCTTTATAGCGTTGACGGCGCGGCTGATTTCTTCGCGGTTGCCGATGCCGGGCGCAACCAGGGTTTCAATATCACTGCAATCGCCCTTGCGCCTATGGCCATAAGCGGTGAGACCAAGTGCCTGATCTTCGGGAATGGATTTGAGCAAACCGTTGATAACTTCTTGCGCGATGGTGATTTTCGCCTTGCCGTCGATCTGCCCCCACATGGAGCCGGACGCGTCAAACACAAGGATGGTGCGGCCGGCTTCCTGTGCGCCAAGCGAGGAGGCCAGCGCAAACGAGACACCGGCGAAAAGTGATAATATGCGGGACATGGATGGCCTCCTGAACGTCTCAGGTTTCGCACCTCGTTTGGGGCCAAAACCCGTTAACCTGTTTTCAGAGTGCCAAATATCGCGCCTGTTTCCAAGGGATATGTTGTCAGCCGGTTGATTTCAGAAAAACCTGTCCTGCAACTGATACTTCACATAGGCCCCGCGAATGGCCCAGCGGCGCAGCGCGGGCAGCGGGAAACGGTTGAGGGGGCGGGCCATGATCGGTGGCAGATCAACCGGTTTTCCCATGGCAATATCCGCCACCGCGCGCCCGGCATAAGAGGCCATCGCCACCCCGTTGCCATGATAGCCAAGGGCGGCGAACGCCCCTTGCAGGGTGGGAATTGGCCCGGCAAACTGGTGCAGATTTCGCGTCAGGCACAACAAGCCCGCCCAATTGTAATCGGTTTTTATGTGCCGCCACGCCGGAAACATCCGCTCAAAGTCGCGTCGGCTGGTCTGTTGGGCGGCTTTGGTGGCTGCGGGCGTGGCTGTCACCGCGCCGCGTTGGCCAAACAGGAAACGGCCATCGGGCATCAGGCGGAAATAATGCAGCAAATGGCGGCTGTCATAGGCCATCAAATCGGTCGCCCAGCCTTGGGCGGTTTGCTCGTCTTCTGTGATCGGGCGGGTCACCATGATGGTCGATAACAGCGGCAAAAACCGTCCGCCAAGCGCGTTTGGCAGATCGTCAGCGGAATAGCCGTTGGTGGCGATAATCAGTTTCTTGGCGCGGATAGTGGCGGTGCCTGTGGTCAGGATGAAACCCGCACCCTCTTTCGCAATCGCCGTCACAGTTGAACCACCAAACAACCGCGCACCGGCCTTTTGGGCAGCGCGGGCAAGGCCAAGGGAATATTTCAGCGGGTTCAGGGCGAACCCCGCCTTGCTGATGATACCACCGTGAAACTCAGGGCCGGATGCGCCATGCGCGGCCAGTTGATCCTTTGGAATTTCGGAAAACCCGATGCCGAATGTGTCGCGGTAAAACCGCGCCTCGTGTTGCATTCCGGCGTATTTATCCGGCCTATGGGCCAGCAACAGCTCGCCCTTGGAATGGGTGTCCGCGTCAATATTATAGCGCACCAGATTGTCGGCCACACGCTCGATCGAGGCCATCTGCGCCGCCATATGGGCCTTGGTCGCGTCCAGTCCAAAGCGCTTGATCTGGGTCTTGGTCGACATCACCGCGCCGCCCAGACAGGCGAAGCCGCCATTGCGCCCCGAGGCCCCCCAGCCGGGCTGGGCCGCCTCGAGCAGCACACATTCCAGCCCGTGTTCCTCGCGCAATTGCAGCGCCGCGTTGAGGCCGGTATAGCCACCGCCGATGATCGCCACTTCGGTGGTGATATCGCCCTTGGCGGCGGGGAAATCCAGCGGCTCGACCCCGGAATCCTCCCACCACGAGCCGATCGGGGCCTCGGTGTCATAGGCCATGGGTTCGTAAAGGCGTTTCATCGGCGGGCCACGCATTTCTGGGCTGGTACTTGCATGCTGCTTGGGTAAACTCGCAGCAAGTCTGGCGCAAGATCGAAAGGAAATATCGTGGCACTGGAAGACGCAGCCAAGGATGTGGACGGCGCGTTCACGCGCAAAGACCTGAAAGGCATGTCTTACGAGGCGACTTACGCAGGCGCGCTCAGCTTTTTGCGCCGCCGCTATACCAAGGATTTGTCCGGCGTTGATCTGGCAATCACCGGCATCCCGTTTGATTGCGCCGTCACCAACCGCCCCGGCACAAGGCTTGGCCCGCGCGCCATTCGCGAGGCCAGCGCGCTTCAGGTGTTCGATCCGCCCTATGGCTGGGACGTGAACCCGCTCAAGGATCTGGCCCTCGTGGATTATGGCGATCTGGCGTTTGATTACGGCCATGTGGCCAAGGTTCCGGCCCTGATTGAAGCGCATATCGCGGGCATTCTGGCGCGGGGCACGGCGGTGTTGACGCTGGGGGGCGATCACTCGATCAGCCATCCGGTGATCCGCGCCCATGCCGCCAAATACGGCCCCTTGTCGCTGATCCAGTTTGACGCCCATTCCGACACCTGGGCGGATGACGATTTTGAGCGGATTGACCACGGCACGATGTTTTACAAGGCGGTGAAGCAGGGGCTGGTGGTGCCTGATCGTTCGGTCCAGATCGGTATTCGCACGGTGAACCCCGATACGCTGGGGGTGCATATCATCGATGCGCCCGAGGTCCATGCCAGCAAGGCGACGGCGATTGCCGCCAAGGTCAAAGCCGTGGTTGGCGACAATCCGACCTATCTGAGTTTTGACATTGATGCACTTGATCCGGCGTTTGCGCCCGGCACGGGTACGCCGGTTTCGGGCGGGCTGTCCAGCGCGCAGGCCATGGCGATATTGCGGGCTTTGAAGGGCATCAATCTGGTCGGTATGGACGTGGTCGAGGTCTCACCCCCCTTTGACACCACCGGGGCCACGGCGATTGCGGGCGCGCATATGGCGATGGAATTGCTGTGTCTGTTCGCCTTCAACAAAAAGGCGCGCGGATGAGCCGGTTCAACCAGCCCCTTAGTGGTAACGACATGCCGCGTTTTGCCGGGCCTAACACGTTTATGCGCTTGCCTTCGGCTGCGGATGCGGCGGGGCTGGATGTGGCCTTTATCGGAGTTCCGATGGATATCGGCACCTCGTGGCGGCCCGGAACCCGCTTTGGCCCCAAGGCAATCCGGGCCGAAAGCGCCATGCTGCGGCCCTATAATATGGCGACGCGTGCCGCGCCGTTTGAACATCTGCACTGTGCCGATATCGGCGATGTGGCGATCAACACGTTTGATTTGAAAGATTCTGTGCGCCGGATCACGGGGTTTTACGACGAGGTTCTTGCGCATGATGTGATCCCGATGACCATGGGCGGCGATCACACCCTGGCCCTGCCGGTGCTGCGCTCCATCGCCAAAAAACACGGCCCCGTCGGGCTGATCCATGTGGATGCGCATGCGGATATCAACCAGCATATGTTTGGCGAGGAAATCGCCCACGGTACCCCGTTTCGCCGCGCCTATGAAGAGGGGCTGATGGATGCGCCGCGTGTCTGGCAGATCGGGCTGCGCGGCACCGGATATGGCGCGGATGATTTTGATACGGCGCGGGGCTGGGGCTTTCATGTGGTTGAGGCCGAAAAGCTGTGGCTGAAATCACTGACGGGATTGGCTGGCGAAATCAAGGCGGCCATGGGCGACGCGCCGGTCTATATCAGTTTTGACATCGACAGCCTTGATCCGGCCTATGCACCCGGCACCGGCACGCCGGAAATTTGCGGGCTGACACCGCCCCAGGCGGTTGAGCTGATCCGCGGGCTGGCCGGGGTCAATATCGTCGGCTGTGATCTGGTCGAGGTGTCGCCACCTTATGATACAACCGGCAATACCGCCCTGCTGGGGGCCAACCTGCTTTATGAAATGCTGTGCGTTCTGCCGGGTGTCTGATGCGCTAACCGGCCCGCCCGAACAGAGATTAACCGTCGAAATCAACCTCTTCGATCAGGCG
>JAADIC010000265.1 GCA_013151535.1 Alphaproteobacteria bacterium
GGGCGCGGCCCGACCTGTCGGTCGCGCGGTGTGGGTTGTTGAAGGAGAACCGGTAGTAAAAATGGCAGGAAATTCACATTGGGAGTGAAAAAGTTGGAGCGACTAATCATAGAACTCCACATCATTTAGTATCCGTAATGTGAGTTTTGGCCAAATTGCTGGATATTTCGTTAGCGAAAAAAATCAGTGTCATTTTTGTTTCCAGTCCCAGTCATCTTTTGATTTGTTTGCATAGGAGGCGTAGGCCCAACAAGACACCGCCCCAATTGCAAAGAAGCCTATCGTTGGCGGGTTGTCAGGAAATCCCAAATAAATGGCTGTGGGAACGAGAAACACCCATGAGACAACAGTACCAGTATTCGCGAGAACATAAGTTCCATACCAACCTTCAGTGTCTTTGTCTTTTTTGATGATCCCCGTTATGGTTTTCAAACCTAGTGGGACTCCCAAAATAGCGGCAATTAAGAGTACTAACCAATTCGCCATGGAATCACCCCAACCCCCCCAAATACCGCCGTTTCGCCTCGGCCATTCGCCCCATATCCCGCACCGCATCTTCAATCGCCACCTCGTCAGACTTGTCCGCATAGCGGAACTCGCTGTCGGCGTAGCGGTTGATTTCCTGCACCAGCATGTCCACCGTGATCGGCTGCATCATGCCCTTAAGCATGGTCATTTTGGTGTCGTAATCGCGAAACAGAAACAGCTCGGGCTGTTCCATCCACTCGTCCGGCAACTCGATATCCATGGCGCGGACTTTAACCGCGTCGGTGATGTTCTTGATGGCGCGGCCCGTGAAGCGCGGATCGGCCTGCTGGATGTCTTTCAGATAGGTGCCGAGCTTGGCTATGGTATCAAGCGGGCCGATCTCGGATTTGACCTTGTCGAACACTTTTATCAACCCGTCTTCCTGCGGGCGACCGTGGCCCGCGAAACTGGCGGCGACGGCCTTTTTGATCTCTTGGGCGGCGAACAGCTCGTGATCGCCAACCGGAATATCGTGGTTCTTGCCCATCAGCAGCGACAGGATGTCGATGTAATCCTCGCGGGTTTTCGGCCCGTCCACCAGAAACCGCGCCCCGGCCCGTTGGCGCAGGGCGTCGTCGACGTTTTCGGGGTAGTTCGAGAACATGCCAAACGTGCAATTGCCGCGCACAACCGTGTTGGCGCCCGCGAAACTTTCCATCAGCACGGCGGTGATTTCAAGCTGGCCGGCTGAGGATTGCCGGTCGCCACGTTTGCCCGCAAGCTGGTCAATATCGTCAATCGTGCCAAAGCCGATGACGTTTGGGTCAACCACATTGTTGATGAACGCCTTGGCGTTTTGCGCCGACTTGCCCTGATAGCTGTCGATGCTGTCGGTGCCCAGATTCTGAAACCGGAACGGATAGCCCGCGACCTTGCAATATTCCGAAATCAGCCCCGCCATCATTTGAATGAGCGTGGTTTTACCCGTGCCCGGCATGCCGTCGCCCATGAAGGTGAAGATGAAGCCGCCAAGCTCGGCAAACGGGTTCAGTTTGCGTTCAAAATCGTAAGCCATCAGCATTTTGCTCAGCTTCATGGCCTGATATTTGGCGATGTGATTGCCAACGACTTCGTTGGGTTTCTTGAAGGTCATCACCAGTTTTGAAGATCGTGCTTTGAGGGCGGGGCTAAAGCCGCTGATCTCAAAATCATCGGCCTCCACGCGGTAAGACGCCGCCTGAAACGAGGCCAGACGCGGCGCGGTTGAGGCACGCAGGGCGACCTTTTCCATCAGCTTTTCGCAATAGGCAGCAATCACGCCCACCAGCTTGGTTTCGTCGGTGGCGAAGGTGGCGATGTCCTGATCCAGTTCCCACAGCGCACCGTGCAGGGCCAGTTGCGCATTGTCGGTCAGCAGTTCCTCGACTTCGCCGATCTCGATGCCGTTCTTGGCCTCGGCAGCCTCGGCAGACACCAGAAAGGCGGTCATGTTGGCGAAGGTGAACAGCGAGATCAGGGCGCTGGCGGTCAGCAATTCGCTGAACTCGGCCTTTTTGTTGGCGGGAAGGCGACCGGTTAGATTATCGCGCTTGAGGTCGCCAAGGGCGGTTTGGTCCTCAAAGTGATCGGCCACCACATGGGCCACGGCAAGGGCGCGGCGCAGGCTGCGCAGTATGGTGGCTTCGGCGGGTGAGGTCAGCGGATCATCGCCGCCCGCCCCTTCAATCCGCTCGATCAGATGCACACCTTCGGGGCGCGCGGTTTGCTTGGTCACAAGCCCCGGCGTGGTTGAACGAAACCGCGAGCGGCGCGTGCCGATGCCGCTGGAGCGTTCGACTTTCGGCGCATCCTTGGGCCTGGCGATGCGCGGCGCGTGGTCGAACCCGTCGAGCATGGCGACCGCAGCAGCGTATTGCGCCGTGATTTGGTCCTCACGCAGTTCCATCAGGTTTTGTGCGTTTGTCATTGCGCCTCCAGCGCCCCGCGTTTGAGGCGGGGTCTTTTCGTCTATTTCCAACCTCCCCGCAGGTGCTGCGGGGCATCTTTTTCAACTCCGGGCTTTGCCGCCTAGAGATCCCACATCGGGTGCGGGATGAGTTACCGCTAGCGGTAACTCAATATCTGCCCACTCTCACTCACCACATATTTATGCACCCCGACAAACCCCGGCGGCTTGCGTTCTTCCAGCACCTGATAGGGGCGTTGCGGCAGGATCAGGGCGCGGCGGACCTCGGTTGCTCCGCTTTCCTGGGCTTGTTTGCCGAAATGATCGAGCTTGTAAATCTCGCGCTCGACCGAGCCGAAAAAGCCCTTTTTCTCGCGCTCGACCCGATCTGACAGCAAGGTTTCCACCGTCCAGGCCAGTGCCCAATCGTTGCCGGAACCACCGCGTGCATCGGCCAGAATGGCGCCGATTGGGCCGGTCTGGTGGGTGAAATGATCCGAATACATCGGGCCGACTTGGATGCGGCGGAACAGTTTGGGGTGCAGGTCGTCGAAATCCTGATCGAAGCCGCTGGCGATTGTCACCAGTTTCAGGGCCAGCATGGATTGCGCGATCAAATGGCTTTGCACTTGTGGCCAGCGTTTTTCATCGCGAGGCAGGGCGGTGTCGCCGGTGTCTTCCAGCAGCATCAGGCTGATGGTCGGGATGTTGACCTGACTGTCGTAAGTGGCCCAGTGGATCACATAGCTGCGCCGCCCCGTGGCATCCGTTCCCAGCCAGACAATCTGCGGGTCGTTCTGCGGCCAGAACAGGTTCCGCTTGGCGAGGCGTTCATAATAGAGCCGTTGTGACAGGGCGAATTGCAGCTTTGTCGGGGTGGTGAACTCATTGAGGATATGGCGCACCATGTCCTTTTTCAATTCCGCAGCCGAGGCCAGATTGCCCAGATGCTGATCGACCTGCAACGCGTCATTGGCCATCTGCAACAGCTCGCCGTAAACTGGAAAACCGCTGTCGGTGGTGTCGATATTGAGGGCCTTTGGCAGCAGGGTCGAGACCCGGCCCGACATCAGATATTTGTTACTGAGCGCCTCAAACGTACTGGACAAGGCTTGCAGATAGCCGCGCACGACGTTGAGTTCGACATTCCCCAACCGATCCTTGCTGGCCGTCAGTTCGGCGACCTGATCCAGATGGCCGAGGATACGGTCAAACTTGGCGAAATAACGCCGCGCGGTCAGGGCGTCGTTGAGGGCACGGTGGTCGTTGGTGAGGTCGGTTTTCATGGTTTTTCTGTTCTGCTGACAGCAAACGATTTGCGCGCTTTAATTGCTTGGACAAATTCTGTTTGAATTTCGTTCTTGAACCTCGAGCTGAATGATCCGATTTGGGATTGCGGCTCAAGGTAATAGGACTTTTCAAATATATCTTGGTTGTGCTCGTCGACGACAACCCAAAGTCGCTTTTCTTTTGACAGGTTTGCACGTTTACGTTCGGTTTCAGGTACTTCAATGGCAACCGTAGTATTGTTCGGCAATTGGCTTGTTATAGCCAAAAACACGATCCCTGTATTGCCGTCCTTTCGTTGAATGCAGATGGATACCGCGCATGGTCTATTCTTTCGCCCAGACTCCTCGCCTGCACGCGCTTGACGCGCCCACAGATAGGGATAATCCCAAACATCACCGGCCTTGGGATGGTCAGTCATTTTTGATTGAGTCTTCCAGCGCCGTGATCAATTCTGCAGCCTCTTCGTCGCTCATGTCTTCGATTCGCACAGCGCGTCGTGTGTCGCCGCGTGACATCAGGCGTTCATATTTCTCATGGCTCAAAATCACAAATCGGGGCTTGCCGTGACGGGTGATTTCCACGGTTTCACTGGCGGCTGCCATCAGTACGTCTCCAGTGTTATTTGCCAATTCGGTGGCGGTATAATCTTTCATTGCAGGCTCCTTTTAGCTAATATAGCTAAATTAGGGATTTTCGCAAGAACCATTCGCCTTTTTCCGATCCACGCTAAACATCTTTGGCCAGATTTTTCCTAAGATCCAACGATACCCTGATCGGTATTCCGCGTTCATTCGGGCTGCGATCAACTGAATTTCTTCTGGACTAATATGAGCAGCCCTTTGCCCAAAAATGCCGCACATCCTAACCAAGTCAAAATATGCTTTCAAAACCGGAGAAACGACGAGAACAAAAATCACAGCATTCATCACCGCCAAGACACTCATAGAAAAAACAAATACTATCGGCCTTTGCTGAAAATCCCCAACCAAAATTGGAATCAAGAGATATGGAATTAACATCACAATGGCAGCGGGTAGCGACCATATGAAATAACCCATGACTATCCGCCACATAGTGACAAAAATTGCAAATTGACCCCGCAACCAGTTGGGCGCAATTCTTGGACCGACGGAGCTGATTTCCTCACCCCCCATACAGATTCTTATCATGCTTCTCGACGATCTTTTCAAACCGTCGGGCAAACCGCTCATCCGATTTTGCCTTTTCTTCCAGCACCTTGCGGGCGAACACCATGTGGTCTTCGTGCTTTTCCATCATCTCGGCCATGCGTGAATTGGTGGCGGAACCGATGGCGGCCATGGCGGTTTGGGCCTCTTCATCGGTCTTGACGCCGATTTCGTTGATCCGGTGCGCCACGTCTTGCTGTTGTGCGGTTTTCAGCGACTTGGTCAGGGCGTCATACAGCACCACCCGCTGTTTGGTATCCGTTTGCAACTTGTTAATCAAAACCATCTGGGTTGCCGCCTGATTTTGCAGGCTGTCGACCCATGTTTTGCCGGTTTCGATATAGCGTTCCAACGTTTGCGATTTGGCCAGTTTGACCTGCTCATCCTGCACCATCTCGTTGTATTTGGAGTTCATCGCCGCCAGTTTGCTTTCCAGTCTGGTGCGCGCGGCGGCGTCCTGTTCCACTGAAATCTTGTTCTCAAGCTCGATGATCTTGGGGTCAATCGCCAGAATTTCGGCGCGCAGACCTTCGAGTGCGGCGACCGTGCCTTCGCGTTCATCCAGCGTTTCGGTCAGGTTGGTTTCAACCCGGACCTTATGTTCGTTCAGGGTCGAAAGCTGGCTTTCCAGCAGCGCAACAATGGTGTCGGATTTTGAGATCAGGTCCTGCAATTTATCGTCAATCGACGCCGTGCGCATGCGTTCCTGACGCAGGCTTTCGGATTTTCCCCGGCTGAAGATGCCGACAAAACTTTCCCAGCCGGTCTTGTCGCGCATCTCGCTGAAATCCTGCGAAAAACCGGCGGTGACATCGTCCAGCCCCATAATCAGCTCGGCGATATTGGCGTTCATCAGTTCGGAATGGGCATGCACATCGTCCAGCGTGGCGTTTTCGATGTCGATGGAAATATC
>JAADIC010000276.1 GCA_013151535.1 Alphaproteobacteria bacterium
TTCAGGGCCGCGTCCACATTGCCGCAGCGCACAATACCTGTGGTCAGATGGTTCGCTGGCCGCCCCGCATGCAGTTGCGGCGCGCCGTTTTTCAAGGCGGCCTCGGCCTCCAGAACATGCGGCAATTCCTGCCACGTCACCGGAAAATCCTGCAAGTCAAACGCATGGATCGCGTCGGCCTCGCCCACCACCAGCGCCACCGCTTCACCGCGCAATCGCGTGCGCCCCTCAGCCAAAGCCGGTTGGTCAACGAATTGCGGGATGGTGCCGTAACAATTGACGCCGGCAATATCCTTGGCGGTCAAAACCGCGACAACACCGGCATGTGCCGCCTGCCACGCCGCCAGATCGCCAAACTCAAATTCAGCGTGGAAATATGGCGCGCGGATCGTGCGCACCAACAGGCTGTCGGTGGGCGTATAATCCGCGCCGAAAACCTCGGTTCCATCCACCTTGGCCGCGCCGTCCACGCGCGGTAAAGCCGCACCAACCGCCGCACCAACCGCCGCCCCAACCGGCGCTTCCACGCTTTCAGGCAGCTTGTCATTGGCATGCACCACCGCCTCGATAATCTTGGCATAACCCGTGCAGCGGCACAAAACCCCGCCCAGCGCATCCTTGACCTGATCGCGGCTTGGATGTGGTTCGCCCGCCAGCAAAGCCGCCGCCGCCATCAACATGCCGGGTGTGCAAATCCCGCATTGGGCCGCACCATACGCCAGAAAGGATTGCTTGAGCCGCGCCAAAGATAGCCCTTCAACCGTCGTGATTTCCGCCCCCTCAGCCTGCGCCACAGGCGTCAGGCAGGCGCAAACCGGCGCACCATCCAGCAGCACCGTGCAGGCACCGCAATCCCCGGCATCACAACCGACCTTGGTGCCTTTGAGGCCAAGCTCGTCGCGCAAGACCTCGCTCAACCGCCGCCCATCAGGGCTGGATATCCTGTGCGCGGTTCCGTTCACCTTCAGCACACCCATCACATCGCTGCCTTGAGAATTGTGCGATTGACCAGATCGAGCACCGCACCGGCGCGATATCCGGCATCGGCGCGAATATCATCAATCGGGTCCAGCACGCCCTCAATATCGGCGCGCAAGGCCGCCTGCCAGCGCCCCGGATTAGCCAGTGCCGCCCCGATCAAAGCCGCCTCAAACCCGCCCAGCCTTTGCGCCACCGGCGAACACGCCCCAACGGCCACCGCCGCCCGTTCAATCACACCGCCCGAGACCTGCAACCGCACCGCCACCATGGCAATCGAGATCACCAGATACTTGCGCGCACCCAATTTGGTAAACGCCGAGCGTCCAGTCCCATCAGGTACAAGAATCGCGGTCACAATCTCGTCCGGCGCAAGTGCAGTTTTGCGCACATGCAGAACGAAATCTGCCAGCGGCACAACGCGTTGCCCTTTGACCGAAGCAATCTCGATCATCGCATCCAGCACCAGCAAAGGCGGCACACCATCCGCCGCAGGCGAGGCGTTGCACAGATTGCCCGCCACCGTAGCGCTGTTTTGAATCTGCACCGAGCCAACCTCGCTGGCCGCCTGTTTCAACGCATCAAACGCGGCAGGCAGATCAGCGCGGATCACATCGCTCCACCGCGTCGTCGCGCCGATGCGCCAACCGGCATCGGTTTTCATGATCCCCGCCAGCCCGTCAACCGCCGTCAGATCAAGGATTTCACCGCGCAAATCGCGCCCTTCATTGGCCGGAAAAATATCTGTGCCGCCGCCCAGCACCACGACGTCATGCGCCGCACAGATCGACAAAGCCTCCTTTAGACGGGTTGGGCGGTGATAGGTCAAAGCCACGATTCTCCGATCCGCAATTCATTCGTATACTAATGAAATTAGAGGGCCTGTCGCGCCCCTGTCAATCGCTATTAGTCAAGCACCGCCACAAGCGCTCAGGATTTCATCCCACTCAGCACGTCCAAAAGCGTGTCACTGGCAATCTCGGCGTGGCGGCGCATGGCCTGACGCGCATCATCCGCCCGCCCCTCACGAATTGCGGCGGCGATTTGCCCATGTTCCGCAACCGCCCGCGCCTTGTCAACGCGCAGACCTTCCTGCGTTCGGAAATAGGCAACCAGCCGCACCCCGGTCAGGTCCAGCTCACGGCGCAACGTCGCGTTGTTTGCGGCGTCAAACACCGCCAGATGAAAGCCGAGATTGGAATTATACGCCCCCAGCTTTGCCTCATCCGCCGCGTGGCCCGGCCCGGCATAATTCGCCTCTGCCCGGCCAAGCTCATACAATTGCATTGGCGTCGCACGCCGCGCCGCGTGATAAGCCGCCGCCCCTTCCAGTTCGGAATGCAGCTCGATCAACTCGATCAGCTCTTCCGGCTCAAGCCGCGTCACCCGCGCCCCGGCCCGGGCCTTTTTTTCAACGATATTATTGGCCTCAAGTTGCAGGATCGCCTCGCGGATCGGGGTTTTCGAGACATCAAATTCCCGCGCAATCACACCCTCGTCGATCACGTCGCCGGGGCGCAGATCACCGCGCACGATCTGGTGCATGATATGGTCATGGATTTCGGATTTATGGGCAGGCATGGCTATCCGTATATTTTACGTCACCTAAAATATACGCAAAGACCCGGTTCAGGGCAACACCTTGCCCGGATTCATGATGTTATCCGGATCGAGCGCGTTTTTGATCGCCCGCATCACCGACAGCGCCCCCTTGTCCTTGCGCCGCGCCATGGAGCCACGCTTGGAAATCCCGATGCCATGTTCAGCCGAAAACGAACCGCCCAATTCCTCGACCACATCTTCAACCATGGTATAAATCGCGGTCTGCATCTCTTTGCTGGCAGGTTTGCGATTCTCGGGGTCAACCCACATGGAATAATGCAGATTACCATCCCCCAGATGGGCAATCTCGATCAACTCGGCATCTGGCGCGATGTCGGCAAGGCGAACATTGGCGCGGTTCAGGAATTCACCAACCTTGTCCAGCGGCACAGACACATCCGTGGTGATCGGCACACCAAGATGGTTCGCCACCTCGAACGCGATTTCGCGTTGGCGCCACATCTCGGCCCGCTGCGCCTCGTTCTGGGCGATGGTCGCGTCCAGAACCGCACCACTGTCCATCAGCCCGGCCAATGTCGCCATCAGCACGTTCTGAACCGGGATCGAGCCGTCACCCTTAGGCACAGCGTCCTTATCCGCAACCGCCGCCACCTCGATAAAAATCCCGATTTTCGCGGGCTTGGGAAACGGCATCGGCGCATCCGGGTCGATCATTTTGAGATGGCGAAAGTAATTTTCGGGCATGTATTCAAACGCCTCGACCCCACCCCCGCTGGCCGCCTGAATCCTGTGCAACAGCGCCAGCGCGCCATCCAGATCAGGCACCGAGACCATGGCGCTGGCGTAAGCCTTGGGTTTTGGGAACAGCTTCAGCACCGCCGCCGTGATAACGCCAAGCGTGCCCTCGGCTCCGATGAACAGGTCTTTCAGATCATAACCGGTGTTGTCCTTATGCAGTTCCGACATCAGATTGATGATCTCACCATCCGCCGTCACCACCTCAAGCCCCAGACACAAGGCGCGGGTATTGCCGTAGCGCACCACATTCGAGCCACCGGCATTGGTCGACAGATTGCCGCCGATCATGCAGGAACCGCGCGCCCCGAACAGCAGTGGAAACACCAGATCATGGGCGTCCACAGCTTCGTGCAAATGGCCAAGGATCACCCCTGCCTCGACCCTGGCGATCCGGCTTTTCGGGTTGATCTCAAGAATAGTATTCATGCGGTCCAGTGACAGGATGATGCTTTGCCCATCGCCGCCAAAACCGCCACCAGCAAGCCCGGTATTACCTGACAGCGGCACAACCGGCGTTTTGGTTTCACTGGCGAGGCGTAAAATTTCCGACACCTCGGCAGTGCTGGCAGGCCGCACAACCGCAATCGAGGTGCTTTGATATTCGCCCGTCACATCGCGGTCGTATTTCTGCCTCTCATCCGCACCTGACAGGCAATAAGCCTCACCAACAATGGATTTCAGCTTTGCAACAATATCGGTCATGATCTTATCCCCAATGGTCACGGCAACGCTACAAAACAGCCGTCGCCTTGACCAGCATCTTTGTTCCAAAAAGAATCCCCGCCGGAGGCCCCGATTTTTGCGCCAATTCCCTGCTTGTTATTTCAGGCGCGATTCTATCAACCTGCGCCCATGACCAGTCCCAGCCTCAAAGCCGATTGCCAGACCTGTACTGCCCTGTGCTGCATGGCGCTGGCTTTTGACAAATCCGAAATGTTCGCGATTGACAAACCGGCCGGAGTCGCCTGCCCCAATCTGGGGCCGGATCACCGCTGCACGATTCATGCAGCCCTCAAATCCAAAGGCTTTCAGGGCTGCATCAATTACGATTGTGAGGGCGCGGGCCAGCGGGTCAGCGCGATGTTTTCAATGCGTTCATGGCAGGATGACCCCGCCTTGCTGATCCCCATGCTAAAGGCGTTTCACGCCATGCGGCAAGTGCATCAGAGGTTGGTGCTGCTGACTGCCGCCGCAGACCTGCCGCTGGATACCGGCCAGAAATCCACGCTACACAGACTTCAGCAAAAGCTGGCCGATGCAAGTATCTGCTCGCCGCAAAGCCAGATCGCCAAGGATATTCAGGCGTTTCTGGAATCCCTCGCACCGCTGTTGCGTGGCAAGTCAATGAACTGACGCATCCACTGGCCGAACAACCCACCATCCGCTGACGTGGCAATCGAGGCCCGCGCGGCCTTGGCCGTGTCCGGCCCCAGATCGCCCTCGTATTCATCAATCAGCGCCGCGATGAAACCTTCATCCATTTCCGGATGGAACTGGGTGGTGAACACCTGATCGCCCATTGCCGTCATCGCAAACGGGCAATCGGGCGAGGCCCCAAGCAGATCAAACCCCTTAGGCAGCGCCGTCACCTGCGCCTTGTTGGCGGCGTAAAGTTTCAGGTGATCCGCCCGCGGCTGCATCCAGCTCCGCCGGTCAATCACCGCAAAATCCGCCCCGCCAAAAATCCAGAACTCCTTGCGTTCAACCACGCCGCCAAGGGCCGCCATGATCGCCTGATGGCCAAAACACAGCCCGATCAACGGCGTTCTCGCCGCCACCATCTGGCGGATATGATCGCAAAGCCGGTCAATCCACCCATCGCCATCATCCAGATAGGCCGGGCTACCGGTCAGGATCACCGCATCAAATAGGGTGGGGTCATTGGGGAAATGCCCCTCGGTCACGTCAAAGATGCTGAAATCATACCGCCCGCCCGCGCCTTCCAGCCGCTGCACCACCTTCACCGCATCGCTTTCGTGGCGGGCGGCGAAATTGCTGCGATCGGTGTTGGTCAGGTAGATGGCGATCTTTTTCATCTGGTGGTTATGGCCTTTGATTAAAATATTATCAAGTGGCTTGTAAATATATTTAGCAACGCTATGGTTATGCTTAAGGGAGAATATTATGACGATCTGGACACCGACAGATGACGGCCACGCCGATCTCAGCCTGCATGACACCTTCGCCAACGGCGCGCCGCATAACACGTTTGCGCGTATGCGCCGCGAGGATCCGATGGCGTGGTGCGATTATGCCCAAGGTCAGGGTTTTTGGTCGGTCACCCGCAATGCCGATATTCTGGCGCTGAACAAACAGTTCACCCGACTATCCTCGGCCCATGGCATCAGGATGGAGGATCAAACCCCGGAAGAAGTTATCGCCCGGCGCACCTTTCAGGAAACCGATCCGCCAAAACATTCACGCTCGCGCGCCCATATGGCCAAGGCGTTCTCCAA
>JAADIC010000037.1 GCA_013151535.1 Alphaproteobacteria bacterium
AACAGGCCGAAATACTGGAACGGGGCCACAATGCTGGGCGGCACAAGGCGATAGCCCAGCATCAGGCTAAGCACCCCGCAGCCACCGGAAAGCCCCATGAACAGGATCAAAGCCGCATCGCTGAGCGAGTTGATTGGAGAAAAACTGCCGGTTAAAACAGCCAGAATAATCGCGCCCGAGGCGGCGGCAAAAGCGGTGTAAAGATAGATCAGCGGGCTGGAAACATCCCGGTCGATCTTGCGCACCATGACGCCCGATATAGAATAGCAAAACGCCGCCGCAACCGGCAAAAGGGCTGCCAGTGAAAACGTGTCAGAGCCGGGCCGCAGCACCAGCAAGACACCGGCAAACCCGACCAGCACCGCGCCCCAGCGCCACACGCCAACCTTCTCGCCCAGAAACGGCACCGACAGCGCGACGATAAACAACGCACCGGTGAACATCAGGGTGGTGATCGTCGCATATTCCAACAGGCCAAGGGCAGCGAACAGGAACACTTGGGCCAGCGCCACCAGCAAGCCACGCCCCATGGCCAGCGGCCATTGCCGGATTTTGAGGTGATTGCCCCGCAAGCGCAACTCACCCGCCCAGATCATCACCAATAACGACGGAATGACCCCCAGAACATTGCGGAAAACCGAAAGCTGCTGCGCTGAATAGCTGCCCAGCAACAGGCGCACGGATACGCTCATGGCATCAAAGAACAGGATCGCCAGCAACACGAACGCCACCGCCTTCAGCACCATGGCGCGGGTCGCGGGCGGGTGCTGGGTTTGCGGTGCGGCCATGGGTCAGACCAGCCCGTGTTCCCTGAACAGCGCCATCAGATCAGCCTCGGGGCGGGCACCGATATGGCTGATAACTTCAGCCGCCGCCACACAGCCCATGCGCGCGCAGGTCAACATGTCAAAGCCCGCTGTCAGGCCATAGAGAAAGCCCGAGGCGAACAGATCACCCGCACCGGTCGCATCGACAATCCGGGTCGGGATTGCATGGGCATGCTCTTTCTCGCCATTGCTCAAAACGTAAGCGCCGTCTTCAGAGGCGGTGCAAACCACGATCTCGGTTTTAGCAGCCGCCAGCTCAAGCGAGGCGTTCAGATCGTCCGCCGGATACATCGCCTGCATCTCGATCACGTTGCAGAACAGCAGGTCTACATGGTCATGGATCAGCTCAAGAAAATCATCGCGGTGGCGATCCACGCAGAACGGATCACTCAGGGTCAGGGAAACCTTGCCACCCGCCGCCTTGCAGGCGGTAATCGCCTTGGCAAACGCCGCCTTGCTGTCCGGCCCGTCAAAACGATAGCCCTCAAGATAGAGCCAGTCGGCATCGGCCATCATCGCGATATCAATATCATCCGGCCCGAGAAATTCCGACCAGCCGAGATAGGTGTTGAGCGAGCGTTCACCATCGGGTGTGACCAGCACCATGCAGCGGCCGGTTTCGGCACCCGGGCGATCTTCGGCCATGGGGGTTTTGTAAACCGCCCCCTGCGCGCGCAGATCATGGGCAAAAATCGCGCCCAACTGATCGTCCTTGACCTTGCCCACATAGGCCGTGCGCCCACCGAGCGCCGCGATGCCGGCAATGGTATTGGCCGCAGAGCCACCCGAGACTTCCTGCGCCGGACCCATGCGCCCGTAAAGTTCAACCGCGCGGTCCATGTCGATCAGTTGCATGATACCTTTTTCGACATTGTTATCGCTTAGGAAATCATCCTCGATATGGCTCAGGATATCGACCATCGCATTACCGATGCCGACGACTTGGTACTTTTTCTTCATGTTGTCTTGTCCTTGGATTGACAGAGATCGGAAATGATACAATTGGCGCAAACCGGTTTGCGCGCCTTGCAGATATAACGCCCGTGCAGGATCATCCAGTGATGCGCGTGTTGCTGGAATTCGGCTGGTATGTGGTCCTCAATCGCGCGCTCCACCGCGACCACGTCTTTGCCGGGGGCCACGCCAGTGCGATTGCCAAAGCGAAAGATATGGGTGTCGACCGCTTGAGTGGGCTGCTTGAACCACATGTTCAAAACCACATTGGCGGTCTTGCGCCCCACCCCGGGCAGGCTTTCAAGGGCGGCGCGCGAGGATGGAACCTCGCCGTCAAATTCATCGACCAGACGCTGGCTCAACTTCATCACGTTTTTCGCCTTGTTGCGAAACAACCCGATGGTTTTGATATGCTCCAGCACCGCGTCATGCCCCAGATCGAGCATCTTTTGCGGCGTGTCAGCCAGCGCAAACAATGCGCGTGTGGCTTTGTTGACGCCGACATCGGTGGCTTGGGCCGACAGGGCCACGGCGACGACAAGGGTATAGGCGTTGACGTGCTCAAGCTCACCCTTCGGTTCTGGCTCGCTTTCGCGGAACCGGCTGAAAATCTCGTAGATAGTCTTATAGTCGAGCTGTTGGGTCATGCAGTGGGTTTGCCATGGCTGATGGGGGGAAGCCAAGCGGGTTTTCGCGGTGCTGCCCGAAGTAAGAATACGCACAACAATTCCACCACGCCAACGCCTAGCCCACCGGTAATGCCACCACAACAATCACCGCCATCCCGATCGCCACCAGCAAGAACCCGGCCTGCGGAACTGGCCTGCCCCTCGCTTGCAAAAAGGCGATCAACGCCTGCGTCATGTAATAAAACGCAAACGCGCGGGAAGCGATGGAGACCACCTGAAACAAATCAAACGACCAGATCAAGGCAATTGCCGCCATGACCAGCGCCGGATAAGTCAGGCGCGCCGCGATCCTGCCGCCCGTCTCCTCGCCCACCAGACCACCTGCGCCCACCGTATCGGCAATCGCCGCCGAAAGCTGGCTCATGAAGGCCGCAAGGATCAGCATGAACGGCAGCACCCAGGCCACATTCCCCGACAGATCAATAATCGCGGTCTCGCTGGGCTTGCCCCCGGGCAGGAACGCCATCAGCGGCAGCACCAGAAATATAAACGCGGCGTAGATCATCCCGCTTAACACCTGCGCCAGCCGCATGGTGCGGATGCGCATTTTCGCGCTGTACGCCTCGCCCAGATAGCGCGAGGTTTCAAACCCCTGCACCACCAGCAACATGCCCGCCAACATGCGAAAGCGGGTCCAGTTGTCCATCTCGGTGGCCTCAATATCCGCCAGCCAGCGCCCCTGCCCGGCATTATAGGTAAACAGCCCGACCAGCAGGGCCACAATAATCGACAGCTTCAGAGACACCGAGATCGTCTCCAGCGCCTCAAGCCCCTGCAAGCCGCGCAAATAGCCGATCCCGCCGATCAGGACCAGAACCACACTGGCCAGAAGGTTACCGTTGAACACCGTGTCATAGGGCGTCATCGACAGCGCGAACGAGGCCAGCAGCCGGATATAAAACGCCACCGAGATCACATAGGCCAGCGTCAACGCCAGATTGGACACCCGCCCAAGGGCGGACCTTGGCACGCCGTTCTCGACCTGCCCGATATTGAACCGGATCACCCAGCCAATCACATAGGCGACAATGACGATCCCCAGCATCGCCGCCAGCCCGTAAGGCCCGGCCACTTCCGCCAGCAAGGGTGCCACCACCAGAAACCCGCTGCCAATGATCGAGGCCAGCGGCGTCACCGTTGCCCGCCAAAAATCATTGCGCCGCAAAGCAGGCAGCAACATGATCGCGAACAACAGGGCCGCAATCAGAACAAGGGTATAGTCAAGGCCTGTCATGGGCCTGACCTAAGACGTTCCATCCTGCCAAACAATAGCCCAGCCCCGCCAATAACGGGTTTGGCAAAGCGGATTCAGCTTGCGAAAGCGTTGCGACTTTCTATTGAACCACATTTCGCTGCCTTTCGCTTCGCTCAAACGCAAAATATGATGGATGGTGCTTCAAAGAAAAGTCCAAACGCTATAGAACCCTCACATGGACCTGTTTGAATTCGGATATTTCGCACTCATCTGCGCCCTGCTGGCCTATGGCGCACCGATGCTGGAAACCTCGCTGCACCGCATCCTGCTGGGCTTGACCACCGGCGTCATCGCCGCCGTCGCCTTACCATTCGTGCGGAATTTGTTTTTCTAGAATCACACCCGTCTTCTTCTGTTCAAAATATCCGGCCTTATGTATCAAACGCACCAAGGGGGGCTGTAAAATGACTCCACTTTTGATGCGAGTTTGGGCAATCTTCATATATGAAGAGATTCCTAATAGAGTTACTACAGGGCACTTCGAAAAATTGCGCCTGAGTTGAGTACGCTGTAGGATTCCACCATGATGCAGCGGAGGGGAAGCGGTCATGGCACAGATGGGTTTCTTCGATTTTTCAGATCGTTACGCGAGCCTAGATGCGAAGAAGGATCCGCTGATCGAGATCAACGAGATTGTGCCGTGGGAAGAGTTCCGGCCACTTCTGGAGCAGGTCTGGCGCAAGCCCGAGAGAGAGCGAAAATCGCGCGCCGGACGCAAGCCAATGGATGCGGTTCTGATGTTCAAGATGCTGGTTCTGGGTGCGCTCTACAACCTGTCGGACGATCAGGTCGAGTATCAGGTCCGGGGCCGGCTATCCTTCATGGGATTTCTGGGTCTTGGCCTCGGAGACCGGGTTCCGGATGCAAAAACCGTGTGGCTTTATCGCGAGGCGCTGGCGCAGGCGGGCAAGGTGGAGGAGTTGTTCAAACTGTTCGATCATCATCTCGCCCGGCAGGGGTATATCGCGCGGGGCGGGCAGATACTGGATGCGTCCATCGTGCCAGTGCCGCGCAACCACAACACGCGCGCGGAGAATGCGGCGATCAAGGACGGCAAGGAACCGGAGGGGTGGAAAGACAAGCCCGCCAAGCGATCACAGAAAGATACGGACGCGCGTTGGACCAAGGAGCACGGCAAGAGCCACTATGGCTACAAGAACCACGTGAACGTGGACCGCAAGCACAAGTTGATCCGGCGCTATCACGTCAGCGACGCCGCCGTGCATCCCTCTCATCGTTTGCAAGCAAACGACTGCCGGGCAGTGGACAGCCAGGCGGTGGATCAGTTGCTGATGCGCGGCAATACCGCCTCCGGGGTCTGGGCGGATGCAGCCTACCGATCCGAAGCGATTGAGACGAAGCTCGAGGCCAGTGGCTTTACCAGCCGCATCCACCGCAAGGGCAAGCGTGGAAAGCCCCTGACCGAACAAGCAAAGAAGAGCAACAGAACCAAGTCAACGGTCCGCGTCCGGGTCGAGCATGTGTTCGGCGCGCAGGCCAACGACATGGGCGGCACCTTGGTGCGAACCATCGGCTTGGCGCGGGCCAGGGCCAAGATCGGGATGAAGAACCTTGCCTACAACATCCGCCGACTTGGCCAATTGCGCCGCATCAATCCATTCCCGGCATAAGACCGCAGGTCCCGGGTGCGGCCCGTGCTGTCAACGCCCGGATTGGACCAGCATCCGGACCCTGCCACCTGAAGCCAGCGGCGCCAGTTGCCCGCAGCACCGAGAAACAAGCCCGCTACGCGCTCAGAACGTCAAAAAATCAAGGTGCCCTAAAGTCAATAAAATTGGTTTTTGGAGCTTTTGCCTCTGACCGCCTGAGCATTTACACTTGTCGCAACACCTATCTGTTGGGCTCGGCGGTTTATTCTGAGGTCGGCAACCTCAAACTCGACACCGGCAGTCTGATCTTTGACAATTATCAGGACAGCGATATTTCGGTGAACATCAGCGTCAATGCCTCGCTGGCTTTCAGCGGCAAGACCTTCCTCAAAGACCAATCCGACGCCTCCGGCTCGCTGGCTCGCTGGCTTATCGCAACATTCAG
>JAADIC010000311.1 GCA_013151535.1 Alphaproteobacteria bacterium
TGCGTGGCGCGATTATATCGGCACGGATATTTCCACCCCCGAGGCGCGCAAGCGGGCGCGGTTTCATTTCAACTGGCTGGATCACGGAATTCTGCGGATCTGGTGGAAGAATTTTCACAAAATCGCACCGGATATGTATCGCGCCAACCAGCCCAGCCCCGAGCGGCTGGCCCAGTTCAAAGACATGGGCATCAAGACCATCCTGAACCTGCGCGGCACGTCTGAACACTCACATTATCTGTTTGAGCGCGAGGCTTGCGAAACCCTTGGCCTGACCCTGATCGACCAACGGCTTTATGCGGCCGATCTGGCCAGCCGGGCCGAGATTCTGGCGCTGATTGACGCGATGGCGAAGATTGAAAAGCCTTGTGTGATGCATTGCAAATCCGGCTCGGACCGCACGGGGTTTGCCGCGATCCTCTATCTGCATCTGTTTTGCGATGTGCCGCTTGCGGTTGCGATGAAACAGCTTCACTGGCGGCATTTTCATTTGCGCCTTTGCGCCGCTCGAAAAACGGCATCCTTGATTTGTTTTTTGAGGCTTACTTGCGCGACAATGAGCGCGCGCCGATTGGACTGCTGGACTGGATCAGAACCGGCTATGATCGCGATGCCTTGCGGAAGGAATTCGCGAAGTCTCGATAGTAGAGGGAATAATTTTATCGAAAATTATTCAGGTTGAAAATTTTTCGGTAAAAATTTTCCTTACGAAGGGTCAGGGCAAGACCCACAGCCAAAACGACACCGACAGGATGGAAAACAGCGTGCCGGCCAGAACCGCCGCCGCCGCCACTCGTTTGGCAGAGTCATACATGGACGCAAAGATATAGGAATTGACGCCGGGTGCCATGGCCGCCGTCAGAACCGCGCCGCGTACCATGCCTGTTGGCAGCGCAAAAACCTGTGTCGACATGATCCAGACAATCGCCGGATGCACGAATAACGAGATTACACAAATCATCAGAACCTCGCGCACCGAGCCCTCCAGCCTGTATTGGCTAAGGATGCCACCCAGCGAAAACAGCGCCGTCGGCAGGGCGGCGCGGATCACCAGATCAAAGCCACCGGTAATGGCCACCGGCAGGTGCAAGCCGCTGAGGTTGACGATAAATCCAAGCCCGATGGCCAGCATCAGGTTGTTGCGGAACATGGCGCGCAGAACCGCCACGGCGATGCTGACCGGCCCACCCTTGGCGCGCACGGTTTCCATGGTGGTGATGCCGAGAAAATAACAAAACGGCGCATGGATGGCGACAATGGCATAATTCGGCGCAAGCGACGCGGCACCGTAAGCCCGCTCCATAATCGCCAGCCCCAGCAGCACCGAATTGGCGAAAAGCGCTGAAAAGCCGATTGAAACACTGTCATCCCAGCGCCGCGCGAACAATAGCCGCGCACCGATCATACCAAGCGTGAAACTGACCAGCGAGCCGGTGTAATACGAGCCAAGCAGCCTGGGATCAAAGCCTTGAGACAGATCAAGCGTCGAGATCGCGCGAAACAGCAGCAGCGGGATCGCGAAATTCTGGCTGAACCGCATGAGGCCGTTGATCGCCGGCTCGCTCATCAGTTTTTGCCGCACAGCCACATAGCCGAATGCAATGACCATGAACACCGGCAAGATGATATCAATCAGGGCGGACATTGCATCTAGCTTATTTCAACCTCGATCACCATACCGTCATAAGCGGCGGTGATATGGTCTGGGGTTTCTTCACAAACCGTCTGGTAATCCAGATCGAAATGCATGTTGGTCAGCACGGCGCGGGCGGGTTTTGCCCGCTTGATCCATTCAAGGCTGCGGGCCAGATGGGCATGGGTCGGGTGTGGCTCGCGCCGCAGAGCGTCCAGTATCCAGACCTGCAACCCCTCCAGCATGGGCCAGCTTTCATCATAGATTTCAGATACATCGGGCAGATAAGCCAGATCATTCACGCGAAATCCCAGCGCGTCGATATTGCCGTGCTTGACCCGGAACGGTTTCAAAGTAATTTCGCCACCCAGACCGGAAACGCTGACCGGCCCGTCCAGCGTATGAAGATCAAGGATCGCCGGGTAGGGGGAACCCTCGGGCTGCACAAAGGCATAGCCAAAGCGCGAGATCAGGGCATCTTGCGTCGCCCCGTCAGCCCAGACAGGCAGGCGGCGGCGCATATTGTAAACCACCATGCGCAGATCATCGAGACCATGCACATGATCGGCGTGCTGATGGGTGTAAACCACCGCGTCAAGCGAGCCGATCCCGGCATCCAGCAATTGATTGCGCAAATCAGGCGAGGTGTCGATCAGCACGCGGGTGGTGCCGGTATCCGTTACCCGTTCAACCAGCAGCGAGCAGCGGCGGCGGTTGTTTTTCGGCTCATTCGGGTCACAGGCGCCCCAATGGCCGCCGGGCACATCGCCAAGGCGCGGTACGCCGCCGGATGACCCGCAGCCAAGGATGGTGAAACGCAGACGGGCCATCAATCCGCCTGCCACTTTGCGGCCTTGGTGAACAGCCGGTCGAAATTCGCGGTGGTCTGGGTGGCGAAATCACCCATGCTCAATCCGTAGATATCGGCCCCGATTTCAACGGTCATGGCGGTGTAAGCCGGCTCGTTCCTTTTGCCGCGTTTGGGTTGCGGGGCCAGAAAGGGTGAATCCGTCTCCACTAAGATGCGATCAACCGGGGCAGCGGCGAATATGTCTCGCAGGTCTTGTGATTTCTTGAAGGTGGCGATGCCGGACATGGACAGATAAAACCCCAGATTAAGCGCGGCCTTGGCCAGCTCGGCGCTTGAGGAAAAACAATGCATGACGCAGGTGAACGCGCCGTTGGCATGTTCGCGGCCGAGGATATCGGCCATGTCGTCATCGGCATCACGGGCATGGATTATCAGGGGCAGGCCGGATTGGCGCGCCGCCTCGATATGCACAGCAAGGCTTTGTTTTTGCGGCTCTTTCGTGTCGGCAGTATAGTGGTAATCCAGCCCGGTTTCCCCCAGCCCGATCATTTTGGGATGCTTGGTCAACTCTAGCAAATCCTCAAGCGAAACCATCGGTTCGGCGGCTGCATGCATCGGATGCGTGCCTGCGGCAAAGAACACGGGCGCGTGGGATTCGCTAATCACTCGCACGGTGGGCAACTCGCGCAGCTTGGTGCAGATGGTGACCATACGGCGCACGCCAGCGTTAGTCGCACGTCGAACAACCGCGTCATGTTCGCCGTCAAACAGGTCAAAATCCAGATGGCAGTGGCTGTCAACGATGTGCAGGTTTTCGGTCATTTGACGGGCTTTCAGGCGGCTTTGAGTGACCCGGAAATCTGGTCGATCTTCAGCAACATATCAAGGATCACGCTGGCCGGGTCAAGGTTGACAGCGCGGGCGTGCTGGCTGCGGTCTTGCAGGGTTTGCGCCAGTTCCGCCCAGCGACGCGCGGCCTTGGCGTTGGGGGACAGGCGGGCCAGCATCGCGGCCTCGCCGCTCGCGGCCTCGGGTTGCGGTGGGCCAGAAGCGCCGGTGACCGAGAGCCGGTGCAGCAATATGCCCACCAGTCGCAGGGTCAGATCATAGCGCGCTTTACTGTTCTTGCCGGTGCAGCTTTCGGCCAGAAAGATCATGGCCTGGCGATCCATGCGCCGGGATTGCCCGACCAGCGCCAGCAGGCCGTTATAGATTTTCAAGCCGTCATCGGACAAAAGCCGGATCGCCTCGCCCACGGAACCGGCGGCCAGTACGGCCAGATTTCCACCCGTGTCGCCGCTTTCAAACCCCGCCGAAATCAGTGCGGCGCGCATGTCATCTGGCCCGAGGCTCGCACATTTCAGCACCCGACAGCGCGAGCGGATGGTGGGCAGCAAGCGCATGGGCCGGTGCGAGATCAGCAACAAGGTGCATTTCGCTGGCGGTTCTTCCAGAATTTTCAGCAGGGCGTTGGCGGCGTTGGCGTTCATTTCATCGGCTGTGTCGACGATCACCACCCGTTGGCCGCCATCACTGGCCGACAGGTTGAAAAAACTTTTCAGCTTGCGCACTTCGTCAACCGTGATGTCCTGTTTCAGGCGCTCGTTCTTGTCGTCCCACGGGCGGCGGCACAGAAACAGGCGCGATTCAGAGAGGGCAGCAACGCGCCGCGCAATCGGATGGTCGGCAGGAATATCGAGCGTTTGAGAGGCAGGGGGGGGCATCAGTTGCGCGCCCGCATCCTGCGGCTGGGCCAGCAAAAACCGCGCAATTTTCCACGCCAGCGTCGCCTTGCCAACCCCGCGCGGGCCGGTGATTAACCAGCCGTGGTGCAAGCGGTTGGTGTTGAATGCGGTCAGAAAATCCTGTTCTGCCGCCTGTTGGCCGAACAATTTGGGCGTATGGCGCGGATGGCGCACACCCTCCAAAGCGTCCGGTTCGGGGATTTCCTCAACCTCTATCACCTGAAACCTGCCAAGCGGTTTGCGATGTCTTTGGCGACGGTTTCAATCGGGCGGTTGCCGTCGATCAGGATGCAGCGGTCGGGGTTTTTGCGGGCCAGATCAAGGAAACCGGCGCGCAGGGCGTGCTGGAAATCAAGACCGAACTCCTCGAACCGATCCTCGCCGGATTTGCGCGCGAGGCCACGGCCAAGGGCCAGCTCGGGGTCCATATCAACGATGAAGGTCAGATCAGGTTCGCGCCCGATCATCAGGGCGTGCAACTGATCGACCACGCCGCGCAGATCGGCCCGCGCCACACCCTGATAGACGCGGGTGCTGTCGGCAAAACGATCGCTGATAACGGTTTTACCAGCCTTTAGCGCGGGCAGGATTGTTTTTTCGAGATGATCGCGCCGCGCCGCCGTGAACAGCAGAATTTCGGTTTCAGGTGACCAGCGGGCGGGATCGCCTTCCACCAGCAAGGCGCGGATTTCCTCGGCCCCGGGTGAGCCGCCGGGTTCGCGGGTCAGGATGGCGCTCTTGCCCAAACGTTCGGCCAATAGCCGTGCCTGGGTGGATTTGCCCGAGCCGTCGACGCCTTCAAATGTCAGGAAAAAGGGCCGTGCAGCGCTCAATTCACCAGACCCATCAGTTTTTGCGACAGCAGGCTGGCAGACAGGCGGAAGCGCGCCATAAAGCCGCTGGCGGCAACATCATTTGTTGCCAGAAGCGGGATTTCCACATCCGGTTGATCCGGCACACTGACCTTGATGGTGCCGAGCCTCTGGCCCTTTTCAATCGGCGCTTCAACCGGTTCCATCACCGTGACCACCGCCTTGAGTTGGCGCGCGGCGGCGGCCGGCAACAAAAGCGTCAGGTCATCAGCCGCCTCCAGCTCTACCGATCGTTGCTCCCCAAGCCAGATTTCAGCCGATCCGAACTTGTCACCGGTCGAAAGAACTTTTTTTTCGACGAATTGGCGAAAGCCCCAGTTTATCAGCTTTTCGGCCTCCGAGGAGCGATCTGCCGCGCTGCCAAGGCCGCTTATCATCACGATGATGCGGCGCTCGCCCTTGACGGCCGAGCCGACAAGGCCAAAACCGGCCTCGTCCGTGTGGCCGGTTTTCAGGCCATCCGCCCCGATGCCCAGTTTCAGCAGGGGGTTGCGGTTGTTGGTGTTGGCTGGTGTGCGACCGTCAAAAACAAAGGATTTTTCGGAGAAATAAGGGTAATATTCCGGAAAGTCGCGGATCAGGTGGGCGGCCAGAATGACCAGATCACGCGCGCTCATCCGCTGACCATCATCCGGCCAGCCGTTGGAATTGGCAAATTTCGAGTTTTTCATGCCCAGCACCTTGGCCTTTGCGGTCATGGAACGCGCGAACTCGGCTTCGGAGCCTGCCAGCGCCTCGGCCAGAACCACGGTGGCGTCGTTGCCCGACATGATGATGACGCCGCGGATCAGATCCTCGACCCGCACCCGATCACGGGTGTTCAGGAACATGCTGGACCCTTTGTAGGACATGGCGAATTGCGAAACCGGTAGTTTTTCATCCAGCGTCAGGCGGCCGTCTTTCAGCGCCTCGAACACCATATAAAGCGTCATCAGCTTGGACATGGAGGCGGGTGGCAGGGATGCGTCGGCGTTCTTTTCCAGCAGCACCGTGCCGGTTTTGTAATCCAGAACCATGGCCGTGCGGGCCTTGGTTTCAAGGGCGAAAGACTGGCTGGCGAAGGCCAGCAGCAACAGGGCAGCGGCCAGAAAAAGACGGCGTGTCATGCATA
>JAADIC010000051.1 GCA_013151535.1 Alphaproteobacteria bacterium
GCAAGATCGCCGCATAATGAAAGCAACAAGATGAGCCAGATACTCGCTTAGATTACGCGGTCTCTGGAACCAAAAACCCTGACGACGGACACTTCGATGCTTTGGCAAGAATTGAGAAGCTTTTGGAGCAGCAAAATGCGCAAAATCAGGCATCCGCAAAAGCACTTCAATCGATTGTCAAATTACTGCAGAGAACGCCAATTGCCGTAGAATCCAAAGACTAAAGTTTTTGGATGATGCTGGCAGCAGCGAATGTCTGCTTGCGCCAGTCTGGATCGGTCAGCGCGCATCTGCAGAGAAAGTCCGCTTCCCGCCGGATTCTGTTGAAAAACAACGTGTTGCAAGTGCAGAAAGTTGTCCACGAAACACTACGCGAGCGCCTTTCTTGTCAGGCTTTCCGCATTTGCTGCGGTGCAGGAAAGATCTTCGCCAGTTTGCGGAGGTTCTGGGCGGTTGCGGCGAGGAGGAATTCGTCATTTGCACCACATGGGCCCCTTAATCGGAGCCTTCCCAAACCAAGAATTCGTTTGAGATGGGCGAAAAGCATTTCCACCTTCTTTCGCAGCCTCATTGAGATTGCATACTGTCTGGTTTTCGCGATGTCTCGGGCAACCTGACGGGCGTCTTCATGTTCTTCGCGGGTGATCTTGCGCGCGTCTGCGTTCGGGCAGCATTTCGGTTTTGAGGGACAGGTTTGGCAAGTCAGTTTCAAAGCCTGATATTTGGCGACACCCTTGCCGGTAGGGCCACGGTTCGGATCTGAGTAGTTGCGACGGAATTGCTTCAGCGATTCGCCTTCTGGGCAGATGTATTGGTTGTTTGCAGCGTCCCATTCAAAATCGGCGCGGCTCCAAGTGCCATCTGTACGCCCAGCTTTGTCAATTACGGGGATATGCGGGGCGATGCCACGATCCACCAGCCAGCCCAGCATGGGGCCTGATCCATAGGCTGTATCCGCAATGATCCGTTCCGGGTGCAAGTCGAACGTGTCCTTCACCCGATTCAGCATCGTACGTACAGATCCCACTTCTGCCTGCCGGATCGACCGCGTTGCTTCCACATCAACGATGACACCATAATCAGTGTCGATCAGATAATTCGTGGAATAGGCAAAGAATGCTGGGCCTTTGCGGGCGGCAGTCCACTGGCTGGACGGGTCGGAATGCGAGGTGAACTTCGGTTCCACGGTGGTCGCTGCACCGAAGGCAGAGTCATCCAGTACACCCAAATACTCCCGAACTGCACGAGGTGCATCGTCCGGATTGATCGCGCTGTGGTCCCAATCTTCCTTGGGAGTTGAGTTCTGTTTGTTGGCGTCGGCTTCGATCAGACTGGCATCCACCGCAAATCGTTGGCCGCTGACCAGACCGTCGGAGATACACCGCGCCACGGTTGTTTCAAACAGATGCCGTAGCAGATCGCTGTCCCGAAATCGTCCGTGTCTGTTCTTGGAGAAGGTGGAATGATCTGGCACCCGATCCGTTAGGTCGAGCCGACAGAACCAGCGATAAGCAAGATTGAGATGCACTTCTTCACACAGCCGCCGTTCTGATCGGATGCCCAAGCAATAGCCCACCAATAACATCCGGATCAGTAGTTCAGGATCAATCGACGGGCGGCCAGTGTGGCTATAAAATTTTGCAAGGTGCAGGCGAATGCTCGACAAATCCACGAAGCGGTCTATCGAGCGCAGCAGGTGATCTTGCGGAACGTGGTCGTCGATGGAAAACTCATAGAATAACGCGCCTTGCGCTTCTTGCTTTGGTCCCAACATCTGCGATCCCCCTGCATCCACAGGGAAATTGAATCAGCGATGACACTTCAAATCAAGAAGAGTTTTTCAACGAAATTCGCCCAAGCTTCCAACGTCGAGTTTTCGTCACTTCACCCAAATCGGAAGTATTGTGAGATCATTTAACGTCGTATTTCCACCTAGTCGCCAATTTATCCAATGGCAATTTATCTGGAAAGTGAATCACCACGAATAGCGTAAAATTTCCATGCGATTGTAAAACGATTATTGCGGACACCAAGCGGACACAAACAGCATCGGCGAAGTTTGAGAATTTCTAGGTACTTGTAAGCTATTGTTTCAGTTAAGTTAATTGGTGAGCCGGTCGGGGCTCGAACCCGAGACCTACTGATTAAAAGTCAGTTGCTCTACCAACTGAGCTACCGGCCCACGCAATTCGCGTTTGGTATAAGCGGGTGCGGGTTTGGTCAAGGGGGATTTCGGGGAAATCGGTGAATAATTCATGGATATTTCTGCGATATCCCGATGGCCATTTCCCGTGCGTCAAAATCTGCGCTGAATCTGGCCATTTCCTGCGCCAAAGGCTATAGGGCGCGCATGGAGCAGGGAATGATCACATCGGGCTTGCCCTTTCGCAAGATGCACGGGCTGGGCAATGATTTTGTCGTCGTGGATGCGCGCGGGCAGGGCAATCCCATTACCGAGGCCATCGCGCGGGCCATTGGTGATCGTCATTTTGGGGTTGGCTTTGACCAGTTGGCGGTGATCCTTGACAGCGCATGCGCTGAGGCGCGGCTGGAATTCTGGAACGCTGACGGCAGCCTGTCGGCCACTTGTGGTAACGCCACGCGATGCATTGCCGGGCTGCTGTTTCAGGAAACCGGCAAGGCGTGCCTGACGCTGGAAACCGAGCGTGGTTTGCTGGTTTGCGAGGATGCGGGTGGTGGTATTTACCGCGTCAATATGGGTGCTCCGCAACTTGATTGGGCCGAGGTTCCGCTGGCCAAAAAAACCGACACGCTGCATCTGCCAATTGACGGTGATCCGGTGGCGCTTGGTATGGGCAACCCGCATTGTGTGTTCTTTGTCGATAATGCGCAAACCGTTGATATTGCGGCGCTTGGCACGAAATACGAGCATCATCCTCTTTACCCAAACCGCACCAATGTGGAGGCGGTTCAGGTGCTGTCCAACAGCGAAATCCGCCTGAAGATCTGGGAGCGCGGGGTGGGCATCACGCTGGCCAGCGGCTCGTGTGCCTGCGCCAGCGTTGTCGCGGCGGCGCGCCGTGGGCTGACCGGGCGCAAGGTTGCGGTGCATGTGGATGGCGGCACGCTTGAGATTGACTGGCGCGACGATGGCGTCTGGATGTCTGGCCCGATTGCGCATGTGTTTAACGGCGTGTTCACACCGGAATTTCTGGCCTGCGCATGACCGGCGCACCGATTTTTGAAACGCTGGGCTGTCGGCTCAACGCTTACGAATCCGAGGCCATGCGCGGGCAGGCCGAGGCGGCTGGCCTCAATGATCTGGTGGTCATCAACACCTGCGCCGTCACCGCAGAAGCTGTGCGCACCGCCAAGCAGAAAATCCGCCGGGCGGCGCGTGAAAACCCCGGCAAGAAAATCGTGGTAACAGGCTGTGCGGCGCAGATAGATCCGCGCGATTTCGCCGATATGGCCGAGGTCGATCATGTGCTGGGCAACCACGAAAAGCTGACCCCCGAAAGTTGGCGCAATCTTGCCAATGGTCAAGCCAATGACAAGGTGCAGGTGCGCGATATCATGGCGCAGACCACCACCAACGCCCCGCTGATTGACGGGCTTGGTACGCGGGCACGGGCCTATGTGCAGGTACAAAACGGCTGCGATCACCGCTGTACCTTTTGCATCATTCCCTATGGGCGCGGCAACTCGCGCTCGGTTCCTGCCGATGTGGTGGTTGAACAGATCAAACGCCTCGTGGCGCGCGGCTATAACGAGGTGGTGCTGACCGGCGTTGACATGACAAGCTGGGGGGCTGATCTTGCTGCCACGCCGCGCCTTGGTGACTTGGTCACACGCATCCTGAAACTGGTGCCGGATTTGGCGCGCCTTCGCATTTCCAGCATTGACTCAATCGAGGCTGACCCGGCCCTGATTGAAGCAATCTGCCATCACCCTCGCCTGATGCCGCATCTGCATCTGTCCTTGCAGGCAGGCGATAATATGATCCTCAAACGTATGAAACGCCGCCATATGCGCGAGGATGCGATCGAGTTTTGCCAGATGCTGCGCGCCGCCCGCCCCGAGATGGTGTTCGGGGCCGACATTATCGCCGGTTTCCCGACCGAGACCGAGGCGATGTTTGAAAACTCGCTGGCGCTGGTGGCGGATTGCGGCCTGACATGGCTGCATGTGTTCCCCTATTCTATCCGCCAGGGCACGCCTGCCGCGCGCATGCCGCAAGTGGCGCGCGATGTGATAAAATCCCGCGCAGCGCGGCTGCGAGCGCTTGGCGATGGGCAAGTGGCCACCTATTTGGCCGCGCAGGTGGGGCGTGTGCAAAACGTGCTGATGGAGGCCCCACGCAAGGGCCGCAACGAAGGTTTTGCACCGGTGGTGTTTGAGCGGGATCAGCCTGTGGGGCAGATTGTGCGGGCTAAGATATCCGGCCATGACGGGGCGGTTTTGCTGGGCCGACCCTGACAGGAATTGCCACCCGGTAATTGTTACGCCGGCCGTGTCAGGCTGGTGACCGCCCCTTCTACCGGCATCGTTGCAAATGATACGAACACTGGCTAAACAGGTTTGGCAACAGGAATCGGCGGGGCTTGGGCACGCCTGCAGGGGGATATCCGCGATGAAGAAAATATTTGAGACGCCGATTTACGAATACCGGCGCTCGAAGGATCAGGATGCAAACCCGCCAGTCCGTCGCCCGGTGGTGGTGATCGGCGCTGGCCCTGTGGGGCTGGCAGCGGCGATTGATCTGGCGCAGCAGGATATTGCGGTGGTGGTGATTGACGACAATGACAAAGTGTCGTTCGGCTCGCGCGCCATTTGTTTTGCCAAGCGGCCCCTGGAAATTCTGGATCGTCTGGGCTGTGGCCAGGCCATGGTCGACAAAGGCGTGATTTGGGACAGTGGCAAGGTTTTCCGCGACGAGCGGCAGATTTATGCGTTCAACCTGCTGCCCGAGGATGGCCATAAGCGCCCGGCTTTCATCAATCTGCAACAATATTATTTCGAGGAATATCTGGTCAACCGCGCCCGCGAGGTTGAGGCAGCGGGTAAACCCCTGGAACTGCGCGGCCGCAACAAGCTGTCGGCGATTGGTCGGCATGACGATCATGTGACGCTGGAAATCGACACGCCCGAAGGCTCCTATAATCTTGAAGCCGATTGGGTGATTGCCTGTGACGGCGCCAATTCGGCGACCCGTACCATGCTGGGGCTGGATTTCGTCGGGGTGGTGTTTGAAGACAATTTCCTGATCGCTGACACGATCATGGATCCGGAAATGGAAAAGAACTTCCCGACCGAACGTTGGTTCTGGTTCAACCCGCCGTTTAATCGCGGCCAGTCGGTGTTGCTGCACAAGCAGCCTGATAACGTCTGGCGGATTGATTTCCAGCTTGGTTGGGACATCAACCGTGAAGAAGAAATGAAGCCGGAAAACATCAAGCGCCGGGTGCGTGCGATGCTGGGCGAGGATGCGAAGTTTGAGCTGGAATGGACCAGCGTTTACACATTCCAATGCCGCCGGATGGAGAGTTTCCGCCATGGCCGGGTGCTGTTTGCCGGTGACGCGGCGCATCAGGTTTCACCGTTTGGCGCGCGTGGGGCCAATTCCGGCTTGCAGGATACGGACAACCTGATCTGGAAGCTGAAACTGGTAATGGAAGGCCGCGCGCCCGATAGCCTGCTTGATACCTATGACGTGGAGCGGGTTTACGGCGCGGATGAAAACCTGCTGAACTCCACCCGCTCGACCG
>JAADIC010000143.1 GCA_013151535.1 Alphaproteobacteria bacterium
CCGCCAAGAAATTCACGGCACTGGCCCAGCAGAACCGTGTGGCTCATGGCGGTCTTGACCTCGGCCAGCTTGGTGCCCTTAACCGCCAGCAGGTTGATATGAACCCGCACGAACGCCTCATCCACGATATGCAGGCCACTTTCGGGCAGCAGGTGGTGGATGTCGGCGACCCGCCCATAAGTCGAATTTTCTACCGGAATCATCGCCAGATCGACCGCGCCACTTCGCAGCGCCTCCATGGTGTCTTCAAAGGTTGCGCGGGGCACGGCCTCGTAATCCGGCATCGCTTCGTGGCACGCCTGATGCGAGTAAGCACCGGGCTCCCCCTGAAAGGAAATTTTCTCTTTTGTCACGTTCATGGCCCAATCCGGGGTAATTGCTGCAATTTGGTCGTTTCGTCGCGGCTTCTACATCTTGCAACTTCTTAAGGGAAGCGTTTAGAAAGGCACAGTTTTTCACAGACTGGCGGCATCACGTCGCCCCCTTAAGGTAGGAAAGCCATGTTTGATACCATGACGATCACCAAAGTTGGCGGTGCACTTGCGGGCGCATTGCTGATTTTTCTTCTTCTCAACTGGGCCTCGGACCTCATCTATTCCACCGGGAGCGAACATGCCGCCGAAGTCGCCTATCTGATCGAAGTTGAAGGTGACGCCCCCGCAGACGAGGCCACCCCGGCCGAGACTGTTGACGTCGCCGCAATGGTTGCTGCGGGTGATGTGACCAAGGGGCAGAAAGTATTTGGCAAATGCAAAGCCTGCCACAAGATCGGTGCAGGCCAGAATGCGGCCGGCCCGTCCCTGTTCGCCATCGTTGGTAAAGACGTGGCCAGCGCTGATGGGTTTGGCTATTCCAGTGCGCTTTCGGCGGTTGACGGCAACTGGACCGTGGAAAAGCTGAACGAATTTCTGACCAAGCCTAAGGCAATGGTGCCCGGCACCAAAATGGGTTTTGCCGGTTTGAAGAAAGACGCCGACCGCGCCAACCTGATCGCCTATTTGCAGACCCTGGGCAACTGACCCGCCAAAACAGCACCCGGCCTTCACAACTATTTCAGTTGTAAGGCCGTCGGGTTCTCAATAGTTTTCAACGAATTGCGGCTGGTCAAATGTGGCCCGCCGCTTTTTGTCAGGGGGGATCATGCCTAAATCGAAAAAGCGCAAAAACAATTCCGGGGCCAGATCAAACGGGCCCGGCTACGGCGCGAATATCGGCAAAGCCAGCGGAAAAACCAATCTGATCGCCGCTGGTGTGGCGGTTTTGGCGGTTGGGGCTGGCGGGTTTTACTGGTGGAACAGCAACCAGAGCGCAAACGGGATCGAAGCCGAAGTGATCGCTTTGGCCGAAGATGGCCAAGCCAAGCTCGACAATGTGCGCACCATCAAGGCCCAAGGCGACGAGCATTTGGGCATCGGGCAGACAAAAAACTATGTCGAGCCGTTCCCGACCTCGGGCGATCACGCCAGTTCCAGCATCAATGCCGGTTTTTACAAGCGCGAAATGCCCAAGATAAATCTGGTTCATAATCTGGAGCACGGCAATATCGTGATCTATTACGACGTTCCGGGCGAGGCGGCGATATCCCGGCTGAAGGCCTGGACTACACGCTATACCGGCGGCATGGACGGGGTGGTTGCGGTGCCATCTCCCGGCCTTGGCGAAACTGTTGTGCTGACCGCATGGACGAAACTGATGCGCCTTGAAACCTTCGACGAAGCCGCCGCCGCTGCCTTCATGGATGCCTATCGCGGGCGCGGGCCGGAGGGAAGGGTGCGCTGAAATCAGGTGGTGATTGCCCGAAAAAGCCGGATTTTCCGGCATATTCCCGCCATGTTACGATTTTACACGCAATCGCGTCTTGCATGTTAACAGCGGCAACTTTTACCTTAATGTTAATCAAATTGTGTCTATCGTCGCGCAAAAGCGGTATGTCAGAGCAAAACCGGAGGATTTCATGCAGCGCAGTCAACCCGTCGCAATCGTTAAACCTGTTGAACATACCCAGACCAACATTGGCCGGATGGCCGCTTTTTCGCTGCTGTTATTGGGCGCATTGCTGTTTGCACTGGCCACGAATGCGCAGGAAAAAATCATCAAATCCCACGGTATTTCAACCTTTGGCGATCTGAAATATCCGGCGGGTTTTGAACAATACGACTATGTGAACCCGGATGCCCCCAAGGGTGGCGAGTTTTCGACTTGGGCCTTTGGCAGCTTTGACAGCCTGACGCCTTACATCCTGAAAGGCCAGCCCGCGGCCCTGTCGACAATCTTTTACGAATCCCTGATGGAAGGCACGCTGGACGAACCGGATTCGATGTATGGTCTGGTGGCAGAAAGCATCGAATACCCCGAAAACCGCCAATGGGCGATTTTCAACATGCGCCCCGAGGCGAAGTTTTCCGATGGCTCGCCTCTGACCGCCGAGGATGTGGTTTTTTCGTTCAACATCCTGTTTGAAAAGGGCAGCCCGGTGTTTCGGGTGATCCTTAGTGACATCGCGCGCGTCCAAGCGCTGGACACTTACCGGGTGAAATACACCTTCCGCGAGGGCGCAAATACCCGCGAATTGCCGATGACGGCGGCGGGCCTGCCGATCTTTTCCAAGGCCTATTACGCGGATCGCGATTTTGAAGAATCCTCGCTTGAGGCACCACTTGGCTCGGGCCTTTATGTGCTCGACAAGGTTATTCCCGGCCAGACCGTCGTTTATAAACGGCGGGATGATTACTGGGGCAAAGATTTGCCGATCAATGTCGGGCGCTCGAATTTTGCCCGCCTGCGGATTGAATATTACTCCGACACTACGGCGGCTTTTGAAGGCTTCAAAGGCGGGTCTTACAACTTCCGGCAAGAGAATTTTTCCAAGCTCTGGAACACCGCTTATGATTTTCCGGCGATCCAGAAAGGCTGGGTCAAGCGCGAGCTGATCTCGGACCAGAACCCGTCAGGCGCGCAGGGCTTCTGGCTGAACCTGCGGCGCGACAAGTTCAAAGACCCGCGCGTGCGCGAAGCCATTGGTATGGTGTTCAACTTTGAATGGTCGAATGACGCGCTGTTTTTTGGCAGCTACAAGCGCACCGACAGTTTCTGGGAAAATTCCAGCCTTCAGGCCAATGGCCTGCCGTCCGAGGCCGAACTGGCCCTGCTGGAACCCCTGCGCGCCGATCTGCCCGCAGCGGTGTTCACTGAGCCTGCTTTCACCCCCGCCGTGTCCAAGCCCAGAAAACTGGATCGCGCCACATTGAGGCGCGCCGGTGAATTGCTGGATGCGGCCGGCTGGATTGTCGTGGACGGATTGCGCCAGAATGCGGCGGGCGAGACGCTGCGCATTGAAATCCTGAACGACAGTTCCTCGTTTGAACGCATCATCAACCCCTATGTCGAAAACCTGATCCGCCTTGGTGTCGATGCCAACCTCAACAATGTTGACCCGGCCCAGCAGACCGAACGCGAAAAGAGTTTCGAGTTTGACATCGTGGTGCGGCGCTATGTGATGAACCTGACGCCGGGGGTCGAGTTGCGCGGTTATTTCTCGTCCAAATCGGCGAATACCAAAGGCTCGCGCAATATTGCCGGTGTGGCCAATCCGGCGGTGGATGCGCTGATCGAGGTGATCGAAAGCGCCACAAGTCGCGAATCGCTGAACGTGGCCGTATCCGCCCTTGATCGCAGCTTGCGGGCCATGCATATCTGGGTGCCGCAATGGTATGTTCCGGCCAATCGCATTGCCTATCTCGATGTGTTCGGACGCCCCGAAACCCTGCCGCCCTATTCCATGGGCGAGATGGATATCTGGTGGTATGACATGGATAAAGCAGCCCGGCTGAAAGCCGCAGGCGCACTCTGATCTAGGGGCCGATCCCGCTTATGGGCGCATATATCATCCGTCGGATACTGCTGATGATCCCCACCTTGCTGGGGATCATGCTGGTCAACTTTGCGCTGGTGCAATTCGTGCCGGGCGGCCCGATCGAACAAATCCTCAGCCAGTTGGACGAGGCCACCAGCGCCACCGATCGCATCGCGGGTGGTGGTTCCGAAGTCGGTGGTTCTGGCGGCGCAACTTCGGGGTCTGATTATCAGGGGGCCAAGGGCCTGCCCGAGGATTTCATCAAGGATCTGGAGAAACAGTTCGGCTTTGACAAACCACCGCTGGAACGGTTCTTCCTGATGATGACCAATTATCTGAAATTCGATTTCGGCGAGAGTTATTTCCGCTCGATTTCGGTTGTCGATCTGGTGATCGAAAAAATGCCGGTCAGTATCACGCTGGGCCTGTGGTCAACCTTGCTGGCCTATATGATCTCGATCCCGCTGGGCATCAAAAAGGCGGTGTCGGACGGCTCGCGCTTTGATACCGGCACGTCCGTGGCGATCATCGTCGCCTACGCGATCCCCAGTTTTCTGTTTGCGATCCTGTTGATGGTGGTGTTTGCGGGTGGCTCGTATTACAAAATCTTCCCGCTGCGCGGCCTCTATTCGGAAAATTTCGATAGTCTTAGCACCTTCGCGCAAATCCGCGATTACCTCTGGCATATCGCCCTGCCGGTCACGGCTGTCACCATCGGGTCGTTCGCCACCCTGACCCTGCTGACAAAAAACTCGTTTCTGGATGAGATCAAGAAACAATATGTAATCACCGCCCGCGCCAAGGGCCTGTCCGAAGGCCGGGTGTTTTACGGCCATGTGTTCCGTAACGCCATGCTGATCGTGGTCGCCGGATTTCCCGGCGCGTTCATCGGTGTCTTCTTTGGCTCAAGCCTGATTATCGAGGTGGTGTTCTCGCTTGATGGCCTCGGTCGACTGGCGTTCGAGGCGGCGGTCAACCGCGATTACCCCGTGCTGTTTGGCACGCTTTATGTGTTCGGCCTGCTGGGGCTGGTGGTGCAATTGATAACCGATCTGACCTATACGCTGGTCGACCCGCGCATTGATTTTGAAAGCCGCAACGCATGAGGGTTTTCAAGGAAGGCTCCCTAGGCCAACGCCGCTGGAAAAACTTCAAGGCCAACCGGCGCGCCTTGTGGTCGCTCTGGATATTCTCGATCCTGTTTTTCACCGCCCTGTTCGCTGAACTGATCGCCAATGACAAACCGCTGCTGGTGTCCTATCGCGGCGAAATCTACATGCCGGTGTTCAACTTTTACGCCGAAACCACGTTTGGCGGCGAGTTCAAGACCGAGGCCGAATACCCTGCCCCCGAAGTGCAATGCCTGATCGTCACCGGTGGTTTGCAAAGCTGTCTGGATGATCCCGAGCAGGTTTCAGCGGATGCCGAGGACGGCTTGGTCGACGGCGTGGAAATCGACAAGGGCTGGGCGATCTGGCCGCTTGTGCCCTACAGCTTCAACACCATCAATTACGACGTGCAACCCGCCCCCGGCGCACCCGATGCCAAGCATTGGCTGGGCACCGACGACCAAACCCGCGATGTGGTCGCGCGCATCATTTACGGCTTTCGCATATCGACCTTGTTTGCGTTGGCGGTTGTGGTGTCCTCCTCGATCATCGGCATCACCGCTGGCGGGGCCATGGGCTATTTCGGCGGCTGGGTCGATCTGGTGTTCCAGCGATTTGCAGAAATCTGGTCGAGCATCCCCAGCCTCTATGTCATCATCATCGCTTCGGCCATCTTCACCATGTCCTTCAACAAGCTGATGATTATCATCGTCGCCTTTAGCTGGATGTCACTTGTGGGGGTGGTGCGTGCAGAAT
>JAADIC010000271.1 GCA_013151535.1 Alphaproteobacteria bacterium
ACGCTGACCAGTGGTAACGGGATGACGATCAGGGCGATGGCGGCGGGCAATGTCAGGGCCAGCGAAAACTCGGCGGCGCGGTTGACGGCGTCGCGCGCACCTGCATCATCATGGCTGCGCAACTTGCGCGACAGATCCGGCAACAGCACAACCCCGATGGCAATGCCAACCACACCCAGCGGTAGTTGATAGAGGCGATCGGCATAGTTCAGCCACGCAATCGCACCGTCAAAAAAGCTGGCGACTTGACGGCCCACCAGCAGGTTGACCTGCACCACCCCTCCGGCCAATGCGGCGGGGGCGGCGATGACGGCGAGGCGTTTCAATTCGGGCGTCATGCGCGGCCAACGCGGCCACAGGCGCAGGCCTTCACGGCTGGCGGCGATCCAGACCAGCGCCAGTTGCGCGACGCCTGCCACGGGCACGGTCCACGCCAAGGTGCGGCCCATATTCCAACCAAAACGCGCCGCCAATATCATGGCCGCGATGAACAACACATTCAGCGCCACCGGCACCGCTGCCGCCACCCAGAACCGGCCCATGGCGTTGAGCGCACCGGATATCAGCGCGGCCAGCGAGATGAACAAGATGTAGGGGAACGCGATGCGCCCAAAATCCACCGCCAGATCGAACCGCGTATCGCCAGCGAACCCGCTGGCCATGGCCAATACCAGCCACGGCATGAACACTTGCGCCAGCAAGGTCAGCACGATCAGAAGCACCATCAACCCCGACAGGGCGTCACGGGCGAAATCCTGCGCCTCCTCGCCGCCTTCCAGCTTTTTGGCGAACATCGGCACGAAGGCCATGTTGAAAGCACCTTCGGCAAAGAAACGGCGGAACATGTTGGGCAGGGAAAAGGCGATCAGGAAGGCCTCGGCCACAGGCCCCGCGCCCAGGAATGCGGCGATCATGATGTCACGCACAAAGCCCGCAACGCGGCTAATCAGCGTCCAGCCACCAACCGTGAAAAAGCCTGCAATCAGACGGATCGGTTTTGCGGGGCGGCTCATGTGGCCATGGCCCCTTCGGCACCGCGCTCAATCGCTTCCATCAATTTACGCTCCAATGCGCGGCGTTTGGCGCGTGAATGCAGCTTGAGGCCAAACATATCCTTCACATAAAACACATCCACCGCCTGCACCCCGTAAGTGGCGATCACGGCGCTGGCGATATAGATGTTGGAGCCGGAGATCGTGCGGGTCAGATCGTACAGCAAGCCGGGGCGATCACGGGTATCAACCTCGATAATCGTATAGATTTCCGAGCCTTCGTTATCAAACGTGATCTCGGTCGGAACGATGAAATCACGCTCGCGTTTCTTGATCTTGTCGCGGTCTTTCAAGGCGTCGCGCGCCACCACCGTGCCTTTCAGCGCCTTGTCGACCATGGCACCAAGGCGCTTGAGGCGCGATTGCTCAAACGGGTGGGCGTTGGCATCCTGTATCCAGAACACCGAGGTCGCAAAACCATCGGACGTGGTATAGGTCTTGGCGTCGACCACGTTGGCCCCGACCAGCGCCAGTGCGCCCGACAGGCGCGAGAAGATGCCGGGGTGATCCTCCATCACGAAAATGGCGCGGGTGGCGTCGCGGTCTTCATCCGGTTTGAAATCCGACATGATGGCATCGGCAGAGACCTTGCGGATAAGCCGCGCGATGATGGTTTGGGTTTCCCCATCCAAACCTTGCCAATAGGATGCATAATGGCGGTCAAGCTCGGCCTGCAACTTGTCGGCGTTCCAGCCCTTGAGGGATTTCGTTAACGCCGCCTTGGCATCATCGGCGCGCCGGGTCAGCGCGCCGTCATCGGTACCAGAAGTCAGCGCGGTGCGGGTGGCGTGATAAAGGTCGCGGATCAACTGCGCTTTCCAGTTGTTCCACACACCGGGGCCAACGCCGCGAATATCGCACACCGTCAGCACTGTCATCAGCTTCAGGCGGGTGCGGCTTTGCACGATATTGGCGAAATCACGCGCGGTGCGCGGGTCGGACAAATCACGCTTTTGCGCCACATCGGACATCAGCAAATGCTGGCGCACCAGCCAACAGACGGTTTCACATTCGCCGGGATCAAGGCCAAGGCGCGGCGCAAGGGTTTTGGCGATGCGTTCGCCCAAAATCGAGTGATCTTCTTCGCGGCCCTTACCCATGTCATGGATCAAAAGCGCCACCATCAGCACCTTGCGATTGACCCCGCGCTCCAGAATGCCCGAGGCCACCGGCAGGTCTTCGACCAGATCACCGTCCTCAATCTGGCTGAGGGTCGAGATGCACTGGATCGTGTGCTCGTCCACCGTGTAATGGTGGTACATATTGAACTGCATCATGGCGACAATGGCTTGAAATTCCGGGATAAACGCCCCGAGAACCCCAAGCTCGTTCATCCGGCGCAGGCCGCGTTCGGGGTTGCCGTAATCCAGCAGCATATCGATGAAAATGCGGTTGGCCTCGGGGTCGGCGCGCATGTCGTCATCAATCAGGTGCAGGTTTGCGGTGACCAGACGCATGATATCGGGATGCAGCAGATAACGGGTGCGCAGACCCTCCTCAAACACTTTCAACAGGTTGATCGGGTCTTGCAGGAACGTTGCCTCATCCGCGATAGTCAGGCGGCCCTGTTGCAGTTTGTAGCCCGAGGTGATGCGGGTTCTAAGTCGGCGCGTGGCGCGGCCCAACAACTCGCCCATGCGGGGCTGGCGCTTCACATGTTGCGCCTCAAGCCCGGTCAGAAAAATCCGCGTCAGCTCGCCGACTTGGGTGGCGTGGCGGAAATAATCCTGCATGAAATGCTCAACCGCGCGGCGGCCATCTTTGTCGGCATAGCCAAGTGCGCGGGCAACACCGACCTGATTGTCAAAGGTCAAATGCTCGGTGGCGCGCCCGGCGATCAGATGCAGATGGCAACGCACGGTCCACAGAAAATCCTCGGCCTTGGCGAACACCTCGTATTCAGCCTCCGAGAACATCCCGAGCTTGACCAATTCGCGCGGTTTTTCGACCCGGTGCAGATATTTGGCGATCCAGAACAGCGATTGCAAATCACGCAGCCCGCCCTTGCCCTCTTTCACGTTGGGTTCAACCATATAGCGCTGGCCGCCCTGTTTCTTGTGGCGCTCGGCCCGCTCGGCCAGCTTGGCCTCGATAAACTCGGGGCCGGTGTTTTTGAACAGAGTTTTCCACAATTTGTCTTGCAGATCAAGGCATTGCGGCTTGTCGCCCACCAGGTAACGCCCCTCCAGAAGCGCGGTGCGGATGGTGAAATCCTCGCGCCCCAAACGGATGCAATCGGCCACGGTTCGGGTCGCATGGCCAATTTTCAGGCGCAGATCCCAGAACATATAAAGCATGGATTCCGCCACGGTTTCGGCCCACTCAGCCGATTTGGGCGGCACCAGAAACAGCAGGTCGATATCGGAAAAGGGGGCCATTTCGGCGCGGCCATAACCGCCCACAGCCACCAGTGTCAGCCGGTTGTATTTGCTTTTTCTGGCGGGCGGGTTAATCAGCTTGGTGGCAATCCGGTGGATTTCCAGCACCAGTTGATCGGTGAGCCAGGTATAGGATGTGGTCGCCTCGCGGGTTTTTCGCGGATTGGCCAGATAGCTATCGCCGATCAGTTTGAATCCGGCGCGGTAAGCCGCCCCCAGATGCGCCACTGCGCGCGCGCGCATTTCGCGCGCATCGTCGGTTTCGGCCAGATCGGCATTGATGGCGGATTGCACCGCCCTGATGTCGAAGATATCCGATTGCGGGCCTATCAGCCCATCCAGTTTATCGCCCAATTTCGCACCCGGTCAAAGGCCGCTATCGGCCCGTCTGTGAGGATCAGAAACCAGCGCCGCCAAAGCTGCGCGGTGCCGGATCAATGACTTTGATCTTCTTGTTCTCAATCTCGACCACCGCCATGGCGCGCTGGTTGGTGCCGTCTGGCAGCAGACGGAAAATGCCGTTCACACCGGCAAAGCCCGAAGGTTGTGTCAGGTTTTCACGGCTAAGCGCATTGGACGAGCCAGCCGAAACCAGCGCCCCGATGGCGGCGACGCCATCATAGGCGATGCCCGCCAGAGGATGCGGCGCGCGGCCATAGGCGCGGGTATAACGATCCTTGAAACTGCCGGTCAGGGATGGGTCGGGCAGGGCGAACCAGCCACCTTGCAACCCGGTCAGCGACAGGGTCTGGGTCGGGATGTCCCAGCGGGTCAGACCCATGAACTTGACCTCTTTCGGGTCAACGCCGTTCTCGGGTAAAAGCTGGGCCAGAATGGGCAGTGCACCCGCAGTGTCCGAGGCAAAGACGATGGCGTTTGTATCGGTGTCGCGCACCTGTTTGGCGATGTCGCGCACGGCGGAAATGACGCCTTGCTGGGAAAACTCATACGAGGCCGAGCCGGTGTAATTCGCGCCGGATTTGGCGGCCGCCGCTTGCACCGCATTGCGCCCCACATCACCCGTCAGGTTGCTGGCATGCACGACCAGAACATTGCCATAACCGTTCGCGGCAGCATAGCTGACCAGCCGGTTGGCGGTGTTTTCAAAGGTGTGGCCCAGCACGAAGACATTGCCACCGGCAATCTCGGTGCTGTTGGAAAAGCTGAGAACCGAGACCCCGCGCGAGGATACCGCCGCCCCAGCCGCATTGGCGGCCTCGGCAAAAACCGGCCCCAGCAATATTTTAGCCCCTTCATTGACCGCCTTTTTGGCCGCATCGGCAGCCCCGGCTGCGGTGCCGCTGGTGGGGTAAATCCGCAGATCAATCCTGACATCTCCCAGATCGGACACCGCCAATTGCGCGGCATTTTGCAGCGAGGTTGCCAGAATGTCGTTGTTTTTGTCTTCTGAGCCAAAAGGTATCAGCAAAGCCACCGGAACCGGCGCGTTGGTGTTGACCAGGGGGCCAGTGCCGCCAAGTTCCAGATCACAAGCGCTCAGCGTGACGCCGATAACAAGCAGCAGCATCAGCCGCAATGGGCGTAAAATCCCAATAAAAACAGTGGTCATGTGGTCAACGCCCCTTATTGACTGGTCAGCTTTGGTCAGTTTGTGCCAAAACCTAAAGAAATGCCGAGCGCAAGTAAACGTCAGTTACAGGTGGATTTGTTGACCATTATGACCCAATCACTGGAATCCGCCCTCTATTTTGTCGCAACCCCCATCGGGGCGGCGCGTGATATCACCCTGCGCGGGCTGGATATACTGGCGCGCGCCGATGTTTTGGCGGCCGAAGATACCCGCAATACAAAGCGATTGCTCGATATTCACGGGGTGGATTTGGGCGCGCGGTGGATTGTGCCCTATCACGATCATAATGGTGCGGCCCAGAGGCCCAAGCTGATCGCGGCGCTGAAAGAGGGCAAGTCGGTGGCCTATATGTCCGATGCAGGCACGCCGCTGATTGCCGATCCGGGCTTTGCTTTGGCGCGTGATGTGATTGCGGCGGGGCTGAAGGTGCGGGCGGCCCCCGGGGCCTCGGCGCTGTTGACGGCACTGGCGGTGGCGGGGCTGCCGACGGACCGGTTTTTCTTTGCGGGCTTTTTGCCCCCCAAGACTGGCGCGCGGCAAAAAGAGTTGGGTTTGCTGGCACCAGTGCCGGGGACGCTGGTTTTTTATGAAAGTCCGAAAAGGATTCACGGTTCTTTAACCGATATGGTGCAGGTTCTGGGGGGGGATCGACAGGCGGCGGTCTGTCGGGAACTGACGAAAAAGTTTGAAGAGTGCGGCGCGGCACGCTCAAAGAACTTGCGGCAAGCTATGAAGATAAAAAACCGAAAGGTGAAATTGTGGTCGTGGTTGGTCCGGCACCGGCGCGTGAAATCAGCCCGCAAGTTCTGGAAAATGCGCTGGAATTGGCCCTGCTGCGCCATGCATCCCTGCGCGATGCGGTTGACCACGTTACTGGCGAATTCGGATTGCCACGCAAACGCGTCTATAATCTGGCGCTGAAGATGGAGAAAGACAAATGAGCGGATCACTGGCCTATCATAGCGGATTGGCGGCGGAAGATGCGGTTGCCAGACATTACGAAAAGAATGGCCATGATGTCAGCGCCAAACGCTGGCGTTCCAAAGCTGGTGAAATTGATCTGATTGTGCGCAAGGATGACAACGTCATTTTTGTTGAAGTCAAGAAAAGCAAAACCCATGACAGCGCCGCGCTGGCACTGGGCCAACGCCAGATCGCACGGATTTACAACTCCGCCGCGATGTTTCTGGAAGGGGAACCGAAAGGCCAGAACACCGATGCGCGTTTTGACGTGGCGCTGGTGGATGCACAGGGTTCGATCTCGATTCTGGAAAACGCGATCTGCGCCTGATCGTTCTGGCTGGTTCCGGTTGCAACCTGCCGCGCCATGACCCAAATATAGGGGAACGTTACAGGGCAGAGGCGCAGCAACATGGCACTGAAAATTGCAATCCAGATGGATCCGATTGAAGCGATTGATATCAATGGCGACAGTTCGTTCCGCATTGCCGAAGAAGCGCAGGCGCGGGGCCATTCGCTGTTTTATTACACGCCTGACAAGCTGGCCTATCAGCAGGGCAAAGTCACCGCCCGTGGCTGGCCTTTGAGCGTACGCCGCAAGCTGGGCGATCATTTTGATCTTGGTGAATATCAACAGGCTGATCTGTCCGGCTTTGATGTGGTCTGGCTGCGCCAGGACCCGCCCTTTGACATGAGTTATATCACCACGACCCATATTCTGGACATGATCCACCCGCAAACCCTGGTGGTGAATGATCCGACATGGGTGCGGAATTATCCCGAAAAACTGCTGGTCCTGCAATTTCCCGACCTGACCCCGCCGACCACGATTGCCCGCGATATCGAAACCCTGAAAGCCTTCAAAGCCGCGCATGGCGACATAATCCTGAAGCCGCTTTACGGCAATGGCGGTGCCGGCGTGTTCCGCCTTGACGCCAATGACCGCAACCTGAATTCCCTGCACGAACTGTTTTCCGGCATCAACCGCGAGCCTTTGATTGCCCAGAAATTCCTGCCCGACGTGGCGCAAGGCGACAAACGCATCATTCTGGTCGATGGCAAACCCGTCGGCGCGATCAACCGCGTGCCTGCCAAGGGCGAGACCCGCTCGAACATGCATGTGGGCGGGCGGCCTGAAAAAATCGGCATGACGGCGCGCGAGCACGAAATATGTGAACGGATTGGCCCGCTGCTTTACGAAAAGGGCCAGATTTTTGTCGGGATTGACGTGATTGGCGGCAATCTGACCGAGATCAACTTGACCTCCCCCACCGGGCTTATGGAACTGGAAGCATTTGACGGTATCAACGTTGCCGCCATGATCTGGGAGGCGATTGAAAAAAGGCGGGCATCATGATGCGTTTACCGCTTGGCTTTTTGAACCTGTTTTTGCGGCTCATGGAAAAGCCGCATCTGCGGCGCGCGCGTGATGTTCCGAAAATGCGCCGCCGATTCGCGCGTCAGGCCAGATGGCTGTTTTCCGATCCGCCTTTTGCGACCTATTTGCCGGATCATTTGAAACATCAAGGCCACGACGTGCCCGCGCTGTGGGCGCAGGCGGGCAGTCCGAAAAATGACGGCGTTATCCTCTATCTGCATGGCGGCGCCTATGTCATTGGCGGTTCAATCACCCATCGGGCGATGCTGGCGCGGCTATCGGCCCTGACCGGATTGCGCACAATCCTGCCGGATTACCGTATGGCCCCCGAGCATCCTTTCCCCGCCGCGATCAAGGACGCGCGTACTGCCTATTGCGCCCTGCTGGCGCGGGGCTATCAGGCCGAGCAGATCGTGCTTGGCGGCGACAGTGCCGGAGGCGGGTTGATGCTGGCGCTTTTGCATGTGATTTGCACCGAAAACCTGCCGCGCCCCGGGGCGGTTTTTGCCTTTTCGCCCTGGACTGATTTGACCCTGAGTGGCGATAGCATTGCCAGCAACGCCAAGAGTGACCCGTTTCTGCCCGCAGATCGCATGCCTGAATTGCGCGACATGTATCTGGGCAATGCCGACCCTTCTGAACCGCGCGCCTCGCCCCTATTCGGTGATTTCACCGATGCACCAGGCGTGTTCATTCAGGTGGGTGATACCGAGATTCTGCTGGATGACAGCCGCCGGATGCTGGCCGCGTTGCAAGCACAAGGTGTTGATGCGCGTATGGATATTTGGCCCAATACACCGCATGTCTGGCAGATGTTTCAGGGCTATCTGGTTGAGGCCGACAAGGCTTTGGCGGATGTTGCCGCGTTCATAAATCGGTCCCTGAAAAGCTGAAAATCACATCTGGCGGAACGAAATTGCTTCGGCCAGATGGTGCATTTTTACCCGCTCAGCACCGTCAAGATCGGCAATGGTGCGGGCCACGCGCAAAACCCGGTGATAGCCACGCGCCGTCAGATGAAACTTTTCGGCGGCGCGGCGCAGCAACGCGGCCCCTTCGGCGTCGGGTTTTGAAATCTCCTCCAGCAACTCCCCCTCGGCATCGGCGTTGACGCGACAATCGGCGATATCCCGGAACCGCGCGGACTGCACATCGCGGGCCTGTTGCACGCGCGCGGCCACCGTTTCGGTTGCGTCACCACTATCAGGCAGGCCCAAATCCTCAACCGTCACCGGCGGCACTTCAAGCCGGATATCAAAGCGATCCATCAGCGGGCCGGAAATCCGCCCCATGTAATCGTCACCACATAAAGGTGCGCGATTGCAGGCCCGGGCCGGGTCGGCCAGATAGCCGCATTTGCACGGGTTGGCCGCCGCCACCAGCAGGAATTGACAGGGATAACGGATATGGGCGTTGGCGCGCGCGATCACCACGTCGCCGGTTTCAATCGGCTGGCGCAGGGTCTCCAGCACGGTGCGGGGGAACTCGGGAAATTCGTCCAGAAACAGCACGCCGTGATGCGCAAGCGAGATTTCACCCGGTTTCGCGCCACGTCCCCCCCCGACAATCGCCGCCATGGACGAGGTGTGATGCGGGGTGCGAAACGGCCTTGTGCGCGAAATACCGCCCTCATCCAGCAGCCCGGCAAGCGAATGGATCATCGAGGTTTCCAGCGCCTCTTCCGCTTCCAGCGGCGGTAAAATACCAGGCATGCGCGCCGCCAACATGGATTTGCCCGAGCCGGGTGAGCCAACCATCAGCAGGTGATGACGCCCGGCAGCGGCGATTTCCAGCGCCCGTTTGGCGCGTTCCTGGCCTTTGAC
>JAADIC010000077.1 GCA_013151535.1 Alphaproteobacteria bacterium
CGCCGTGATCTGGCCTGCTGCATGGGCTGCGCGCACGAATTCGCCCGCTGCGCGTTCCGCCTTCAAATCGACCAGCGGGGCGTCGCCTTCTGCGCGGCCCAGAACTTCGGCCAGATAGGCGGATTGGCCGAGATGGCCCTTGGTTTCACCAATCAGCACCAGCGCATCGCCAGCCTTTGGCACCATACCGATCATCTGGTCCGGCGCGGTCATCAACCCGACCGCGCCAATGGTCGGGGTTGGCAGGATCGCGGTGCCGTCGGTTTCGTTATAAAGCGACACATTGCCCGACACGATCGGCATATCAAGCGCCGCCACAGCCTCGCCAATGCCTTTGATACAGCCGACGAACTGGCCCATGATCTCGGGCTTTTCCGGGTTGCCGAAATTCAAGTTATCGGTTGTTGCCAAAGGCTTGGCACCGGTTGCACACAGGTTACGATAGGCTTCGGCCACCGCCTGCTTGCCACCCTCGTAAGGGTTGGCACGGCAATAGCGCGGGGTCACGTCAGAAGTAAACGCCAGCGATTTATCGGTACCATGCACCCGCACCACACCCGCATCACCGCCCGGGCGTCGCGTGGTATCGGCCATGACCATGGTGTCATATTGCTGATAGACCCAGGCGCGCGAGGCGTAATTGGGCGACCCCATCAGGGTCAGCAGGGCCTGCGTGGGGTCAACTGATTCAACCGGCCCTAAAGGGGCAGCGCGGGGTGTCTCCACCCAAGGGCGATCATATTCAGGCGCGGAACCGGCGAGGGTTTTCAGTGGCAGATCGGCCATTGTTCTGCCATGAAGCCGGATCAGAAACCGATCCTCGGCGATGGTTTCACCGACGATGGCGAAATCCAGATCCCATTTGTCGAACACCGCTTTCGCCTCGGCCTCGAGCGCCGGGTTCAGCACCATCAACATGCGTTCCTGACTTTCCGAAAGCATCATCTCGTAGGCGGTCATATTCTGTTCGCGCACCGGTACCAGCTCCAGATCAAGCCGCACGCCCAGATTGCCCTTGTCACCCATTTCCACCGCCGAACAGGTCAGGCCAGCCGCGCCCATATCCTGAATTGAGATCACAGCTCCTGTCGCCATCAATTCCAGCGTCGCCTCCATCAGGCGCTTTTCGGTGAAGGGGTCACCGACCTGCACGGTGGGGCGCTTTTCCTCAATCGTGTCGTCAAATTCCGCGCTGGCCATGGTCGCGCCACCAACCCCGTCACGCCCGGTTTTCGCCCCGAGATAAACCACCGGCATGCCCACGCCAGACGCTGCCGAATAGAAAATCTTGTCGGTATCCGCCAAGCCAGCCGCGAAAGCATTGACCAGGCAATTGCCATTATAAGCCGCATCAAAGCGCAGTTCACCGCCCACGGTCGGCACGCCGAAACAATTGCCGTAACCACCAATACCCTCGACCACGCCGTTCAGCAGGGATTTGGTTTTGGGGTGCGAAACCTCGCCAAACGACAGCGAATTCATCGCCGCAATCGGGCGCGCGCCCATGGTGAACACGTCGCGCAGGATGCCACCCATGCCGGTGGCCGCGCCCTGATAGGGCTCAATATAGCTGGGGTGATTGTGGCTTTCCATCTTGAATACCACGCATTGCCCGTCACCGATATCGACAATACCGGCGTTTTCCCCGGGGCCGCAAATCACCTGCGGGCCGCTCACCGGCAAAGTACGCAGCCATTTCTTGGAGGACTTATAGGAACAATGCTCGTTCCACATGGCGGAAAAAATGCCAAGCTCGGTAAATGTCGGCACGCGGTTCAAAAGGCGCAGGATTTCGGCGTATTCATCCGGTGACAGCCCGTGTTTGGCGATCAGCTCGTCGGTGATGTCAGGCTCAATGGTCGCGGGTGCGGTTGGCATGGTTTTCCCCCAGGGTTGCTTGGGGCCTTGTAGGGGCGCGACCCTGCAAGGGAAAGGGCGAAATTGCCGCCTCTGCACAAGTTTCAGCCAAGTTTCGGGCGGGCAAAAAAAAGGCCGAGACAAGCTCGGCCTTAAGTCCAACAGGGAGGTGAAGGAGGCGAGAGAGTGTCTCAACCACCGCCTTCGAGATTGATTTAGGGGTGGTGCACCAACATATCAAGTGAAATAGTCGGAATTAAATGCATAGCCGCTATCGAATGGCTGCATAGCTTGGCTAATCTATTGATTTTGCGCCTCTTTCAGGCGTTTACGATAGGCAATCACTTCGTCGAGAACGAATTGTTTGAACGCATCCACCCGCTTGGAATGGCGCAATTCCTCGGGGTAGGCCAGATAGACCGGCACTTCGGAACTGGATTCCTCGGGCATAACTTCCACCAGTTGCGGGAAATCTTCGGTCAGGTAATCCGGCAGAACGCCGATGCCAAGCCCGTGCACCACCGCTTGCAAAATCCCGAAATAATTGTTCACCCGCAGATGGGTGGCAATATCGGCGGAAAAAATCCGGCTAATCATCGCCGCACTTTCGCGCACCTGCGGCGCGTTCGAGTTTTGGCTGATGATGCGGTGGTTATGCAGATCCTCAAGCGTTTGAGGCGTGCCATGCGCCGCCAGATATTTGGGCGAGGCGTAAAGTTTCATGGTCACATTCATCAATCGGCGGCGCACCAGATCGGCCTGGCTTGGCTCTTTCATGCGAATGGCCACATCGGCCTCGCGCATGGGCAGATCAAGCACCCGTTCTTCCAGCATCAGATCGATCTTGAGGTCGGGATATTTGTCATAAAGTGCTGCCAGTCGCGGCGCCAGCCAAAGCGTGCCGAAACCAATGGTGGTGGTGACGCGCAGCTCACCATAAACCTCGTCCTCGCTGTCGCGGATGCGCGCCTCGGCGGCTTCAAGTTTGGTGGCCATGGATTTGGTCGCGTCAAACAGCAACTCACCCTGCTCGGTCAGGATCAAACCGCGCGCGTGGCGATGGAACAAGGTGACATCAAGGCTCTCTTCCAGCCCGCGGATTTGGCGGCTGACGGCGGATTGCGACAGGTGCAATATGTCGCCCGCATGGGTCAGACTACCCGCTGCGGCCACCGAATGAAATATCCGCAGCTTGTCCCAATCCATGTTTTGTCCCTGTTTTCCTTGTTATTTTTCTGTTCCGGGGCAAGATAGCGGCGTCAGGGGCGCAAATGCAAAGAAAAAGAAACGAAGAATTTACTTTATAGGTCAGGTTTTGTGACCTATCATGGGTCACACGACGTTGCCCACCGATTCTAATCCGCCCTGCGAGGTCCGCCATGAACAAGCAAGACATCACCCTGAATGACCGTTACGACCTCAGTAAAACCGAGGTTCTGTTGAACGGCCCGCAGGCGCTGGTGCGTCTGATGCTGATGCAAAAGGCGCGGGATGCGGCGGCGGGGCTGAACACCGGTGGTTATGTGTCGGGCTATCGCGGCTCACCGCTTGGGGCGGTGGATTTCATGATGCAGCGGGCTGGCAAAGAACTGCGCGCGGCGGATATCACATTTGAGGCCGGGCTGAACGAGGATCTGGCCGCAACCGCCCTCTGGGGCACGCAACAGGCCGAATTGCGCGGCGAGGGGCGCTTTGATGGCGTGTTTGGCATGTGGTACGGCAAGGGGCCGGGGGTGGATCGCACCGGTGATGTGTTCCGCCACGCCAATATGGCCGGCACATCGGTGAATGGCGGCGTGCTGGCGGTTCTGGGGGATGACCATACCGGCGAAAGCTCGACCACGTTGCACCAATCGGAATGGGCGCTGGTCGATGCGATGATGCCGATTCTGTCGCCCGCCGGTATTCAGGAAATCCTTGATTATGGCCTGATTGGCTATGCCCTGTCGCGCTACTCAGGCTGCTGGGTCGGGCTGAAATCCATGAAAGACACGATCGAGGTGACCTCGGTGGTTGATACCTCGCCGGATCGGATAAAGCTGACCACTCCAGATGATTTCGACATGCCCCAAGGCGGCGTCAATATCCGCCTTGTCGATGATCGCATCCTGCAAGAGGCCCGCCTGCACGATTACAAACGCTTCGCCGCCGAGGCGTTTGGGCGCGCCAACCGGCTTGATAAGCGCATGTTTGGTAAAGAAGGTGCCAAGATCGGCTTCGTGGCTGCCGGCAAGAACTGGCTTGATCTGACCCACGCGCTGGAACTTCTGGGCATTGACGATACCGAGGCGCGGCGTCTTGGTATCACCACCTACAAAATCGCCATGACATGGCCGCTTGATATGACCAGCTTCAATGAATGGGCCGAGGGGCTTGATCTGATCGTGGTGGTCGAAGAAAAGCGCAAATTGCTTGAAGTGCAGATCAAAGAGGCGATTTTTGACAACCGGCAGGGGCGTCGGGTTTACGGCTGGAAGAATGATCGAGGGGAGGAGTTGTTCCCCACGAGGTACGCCTTGGAACCTGTTGAAATCGCCCGAAAACTTGGTGGAATACTTGAGGAAGAAGGCCGTGCCACGGATCGTATCAAGCAAGGTCTCGAATTGATTGATGAGGCGCAGCGCAACAATAACGCACCTGAAATCGCCTCCCGCCTGGCCTATTTCTGCTCGGGGTGCCCGCATAATTCATCGACCAAAGTGCCTGAAGGCAGCCGCGCCTATGCCGGTATCGGCTGTCATTTCATGGTGCAGTGGATGGATCGTGACACGCTCGGTTTCACCCATATGGGCGGTGAAGGGGCAAACTGGATTGGGGAATCACATTTCTCCAAACGTGATCACGTTTTCCAGAACCTTGGCGATGGCACTTATAACCATTCCGGCGTGCAGGCCATTCGCGCCGCACAGGCGGCGGGCACCAACATAACTTACAAGATTCTGTTCAACGATGCGGTCGCCATGACCGGTGGCCAAAGCAATGAGGGCGCGCTGGACGCGGTTCAGATTGTGCGTGAACTCAAGGCGATGAATATCAAACATGTGGCGCTGGTTTATGATCCGAAAGAAGAGATCGACCTGTCGAAATTCCCTTCTGATGTGGCGAAATACACCCGCGACGATGTGATGGACGTTCAGGAAAAGATGCGCGATATCAAAGGTGTATCGGCCATTGTTTATGTACAGACCTGTGCCGCCGAAAAGCGCCGCCGCCGCAAGCGCGGGCTGTTTCCCGATCCCGACAAGCGGGTATTTATCAACCCTGATGTTTGTGAGGGCTGCGGCGATTGTGGGGTGCAATCCAATTGCGTTTCGATCGTGCCGCTGGAGACCGAGTTTGGCCGCAAGCGCATGATCGACCAATCCTCGTGCAACAAGGATTTCACCTGCGTGAACGGCTTCTGCCCGGCTTTCGTGACCGTTTCAGGCGCTAAACCGCGCAAATCCGTCGGCAAACAGATCGACATTCCCGATCTTCCACAGCCGGATTTACCCGTCATTAACCACACTTACAATTTTGTGATCACAGGCGTTGGTGGCACCGGCGTTGTTACCATCGGGGCCATTCTGGCCATGGCCGCGCATCTGGATGGCAAGGGGGCCGGGATGATGGAAATGGCTGGCCTCGCGCAAAAGGGCGGGGCGGTGAATATCCATTGCCGCATCGCCAATGATCCCGGCGACATCAGCGCCATTCGCGTCGCGTTGGGTGAGGCGGACGCTGTTATCGGTGGCGATCTGGTGACTACGGCGGGTTCCGCCACCATCGGCCTGATGCGTCAGGGCCGCACGCGCGCGGTGGTCAACAGCCACGAGATATCATCACCGGCGATTTCACCCGCAACACCGAATTCACCTTGCCGACGGAGCGTTTGCAACTGGCTTTGCAGGCGAGGCTCGGGGCTCAACAGGTTGATTTCCTTGATGTTTCCATGTTGGCCAAGAACCTGCTGGGGGATTCGATATTTTCCAACATGATGATCCTTGGCACCGCGTGGCAGAAGGGCCTTGTGCCAATTTCAATCGACGCGATCCTGCGCGCGATCGAGCTGAACGGCACCGCGATTGACGGCAACAGGCGCGCGTTTGAACTTGGTCGCTGGGCCGCTGTCTATCCCGAACAGGCGTTGTCCATGGTAACAGGAAATGTGATCACAAAACCAAAATCATTGGACGAGCGGATCAAACTGCGGGCCGAACACCTCAGGGCGTATCAAAACGCAGCCCTTGCCGCCAAGTATATGGCGCGGTTGCATGGCGCTGGTGAGTTGCGCGAAGCCACATCAAGAGGCTATCACAAGCTGTTGACATATAAGGATGAATACGAAGTTGCCCGCCTGCATACGGACAACATAAAGACCCAGATCGAGGCCGAATTCGAAGGCAACGGGCGCCTGACCTTCCACCTTGCCCCGCCCATTCTGGGCGGTAAAACCCATGACGGGCGGCCCAAGAAACGTGAATTCGGCCCATGGGTGTTGCACCTGTTCGGCCTGTTGGCCCGCATGAAAGGTTTGCGCGGCACCGCGTTTGATCCCTTTGGCCGCACAGCCGAGCGTAGAATGGAGCGTGATTTGATTGCCCAATACGAGGCGGATATGGATCAGATCACCGCCAATCTAACACCTGACACACTGGAGCTTGGCCGCCTGATCGCTGAACTTCCGTTGCAAATCAAAGGCTTTGGCCCCGTCAAACAGGCCTCGGTTGCCGCTTACGCCAAGCGGCGCGAAGAATTGCTGGCAGCGTTCAGGGCAGGGGGTGCGCCGCAAAAACAGGCGGCGCAATAGGCTCAAACCTTGCGAATGAAATAGACCTGCGGCATGCTTGCAGTGTCGCTGGCCAGCAGATCAAAACCCTGTTCGGCACAAAAATGCGGCATGTCGATCACCGCCGCCGGATCATCGGCCAGAACCCGCAAAACCTGCCCGTTCTCAAGCGCCAAAAGCCGCTTGCGCGCCTTGAGCACCGGCAAGGGGCACAAAAGCCCGGTCGCGTCTAGGTTCTGATCCCATTTCATGCCCCGCAATTATCGGGTCCTGTAACAAAGGTCCACGCCATTGTGACCGATTGCGGGATGACGGCGTGCCGGAATTACCCTAGAAACCAGAAAAGCGGAAAGGGTGACCATGTTCGGACTCGAGATTTTTGACGCAGGCCTGTTGATCGCCATGCTTATCGCCCTGTTCGGGGGCGTCATATCCTTCCTGTCGCCCTGCGTTTTGCCGATCATCCCGCCCTATCTGGCCTATATGGGCGGCATCACCATGAACGAGCTGACAGACTCCCCCGCGCGACGCCGCCCAGCCATTATCGCCTCGCTGTTCTTCGTCATGGGGCTGTCGACGGTGTTCTTGTTGCTGGGCTTCACGGCCTCGGTCTTCGGGCGATTCTTTTTGCAAAATCAAGTACTTTTCGGGCAGATCGCCGGGGCGGTCATCATCATATTCGGCCTGCATTTCATGGGCGTGTTCAAGATCAAGATGTTCATGCGCGAAGTACGGATCGATGCCGGTGATCGCGGTGGCTCGGCCGTGGGTGCCTATGTTCTGGGCCTGGCTTTCGCCTTTGGCTGGACCCCGTGCATCGGCCCGATCCTGGGCGCCATTCTATCCATGAGCGCGCAGGAAGACAGCATCGGGCGCGGCACATTGCTGATGGGCATGTATGCCATCGGTTTGGGCCTGCCGTTCATCCTGTCGGCGGTGTTCATCAACCGCGCCATGGGTGTGATGAACCGGTTGAAAAAACACATGGGCCTGATCGAAAAGGTCATGGGCCTGTTGTTGATCGCGGTCGGGATCATGATGCTGACCGGCGCGTTTTCACGGATGTCTTACTGGCTGTTGGAAAACCTGCCATTCTTGGCGCGGATCGGTTAACCCCCCTTAATTTTGCCCGATTGATCGGCTAGTCTTTCATATCAAGGCTGAAAAGGTCGATTAGGTGGCGGGCAAACAGGCGAATTCCAAGACGCAACAGGTGCGCAAGCGGCAGGTGTTTTACATCCCCGGCTATGATCCGATGTTGCCGCGTCGTTACCGCGAGCTTTACCGTAGCGAAGGTGCCTTGCAGGCCGATATTTCCGGCTATCAGCTTGATCTCAAAGGCAATCCCAAGGGTGACAATTATTCCTGGTCGGTTCGCTCAACCATTGACGGGCTGGAAACTTCAACCCGGTTCGAGTTTCTGTTGTGGTCCGATATCGTGCAATCCTCCATGGATCGCTCGATCCCGGCGACGTTTTTGCTGCTGGCCCGTCTGGATTTATCTGCGCACTGGCGCCTTGAGGCGGTTGACACGCCTGCGCAAAGGGCCAGTGATCGCCGCCCTTTATCCGGTTTTCATGCTCAGCCTGCAAATGCTGCTGGCCATTGGCCTTGGTCTGATTATAGGCGCGGCGGTTGACGCTTTTGCACCGCTTTGGCTGGCCATTCCGGCGGGATTGGCGGCCCTTGGCTGGCTGATGCACTGGTTTCGCCGTCTCGATAACCGGTTTTTCGCCTATTACCTGCTGCATGATTACGCGTTTTCAGCCCAGTTTTACGGCGCTAACCCGCCTGCGCTTCAGGCCCGAATGCAGGCATTCGGCGCGCAGATATTCAAGGCGCTGAACGGCGATGTGGACGAGGTTTTGGTGGTTGGCCACTCTTCCGGCGCGCATCTGGCTGTGTCGGTGCTGGCGGATTTATTGCGACGTCATGATCTTGACCCCAAGGGGCCGAAACTGGCATTTCTGACACTCGGTCATGTGGTTCCCATGGTGTCGTTCCTGCCCAAAGCCGATCAGTTGCGGGCTGATCTCAACTATTTGTGTCAGCAGGATTGCCTGACCTGGGTCGATGTGACAGCCCCCGGTGATGGCTGCACTTTCGCGCTATGTGATCCGGTCGGGGTGAGTGGTGTCGCGCCCCAAACCGGCCAGATCTGGCCCCTGGTGATCTCGGCGGCCTTCACCCAATCCCTGTCGCCAGAGTTTTACGCCTCTATCAAGCGGCGCTATTTTCGCCTGCATTTTCAATACCTTTGCGCCTTTGACCGACCGCAGGATTATGACTATTTCCAGATCACCGCCGGCCCGATGACGTTGGCCAGCCGGTTTGAGGGCCGCGCCCCATCGCCAAGCCTGATTGCCGAAGCCCACTCCCCCCACACCACGATGCACGCCCCATGAGCACCTGTCCGATCCGCCCGCCCAAACCGGCCTCGCGCCCGGAAAAGGTGTCATTGCTGCGCCATCTGTTAATGTTTCGCAAAGACATCATTTCAGCCCAGCCCGAGAAGCTGTATCGCGCCAAAATGGCCGAGTTTCGCACGCCGTTTTTCCGCTCATATCTGGTGAACGAACCGGCGCTGGTCAAAACCGTGCTGAACGAGCGGCCCGATGATTTCCCGAAATCCGAATTG
>JAADIC010000078.1 GCA_013151535.1 Alphaproteobacteria bacterium
GTCAGCGGAATTCCCAAAGCGCGCATAGCGGCGAGGGATATCTGGCTTCCGGCTGTGGCCGCGCCCTGTTTCGGGATCAGAATAACGTTGACCGCGTTGCCATTATCGGCCCAGACCACGCGGCCCTTGCGCGCGGCAATCACCAGCGGGGTTTTCAGCCAGAAGCCCTGCTGGCTCACATCGCCCAGGCTGGCGATGGTTCTGCCCAGTTGTTTATCGGCGCTGACTTCACCGGTTTTCAGCGCCGCCGTTTTCTCGGCCTCGGTGGTTTCATCGAGTCTGGCAGCCTCGACCCCCTCAACAAACCCCTCACCGGTGCCGTTATCGCCCACGCGGTATTTCGGCCGCGGCGTGTCTTCGTCCGGCGTCTGAACCGCCGGGCAAACAGACACCGCAGGATCACAGGGCGCGATCTGTTCGGGCGCTTTGGCTTTGGGGCGAAAGGTGATTGGATTGCCCTGACAGCCAGCCAGCACAGCCGTGGCCAGCAACAGGGTCGAGGTGAAAATTCGCTGTCTCATGGCTGCGACCATACGCAGGTTCAACCCGCCATTCAACGCCTTGCGCCTTCTATATTTGCCCAATAGGTTACCCTGATGAGCAATGCACCCAACCTGATTGATCCGTTCCAGCGCGCCATCACCTATCTCAGGGTATCGGTGACTGATCGCTGCGATTTCCGCTGTGTTTATTGCATGTCGGAAAATATGAATTTCCTGCCCAAGAAAGAGCTGCTGACGCTGGAAGAACTGGATCGCTTATGCTCGGCTTTCATATCTCAAGGTATCCGCAAAATCCGGATCACCGGCGGTGAGCCGCTGGTACGGCGCGGCATCATCGGTTTTTTCGAGGGCATGTCGCGGCATCTGGACAGCGGCGACCTGTCGGAAATAACCCTGACCACCAATGGCTCGCAATTGCGTAAGTTCGCCGGTGATCTATACCGGTTCGGAATGCGGCGGGTGAACGTTTCGCTGGACACACTCAAGGCGGACAAATTTGCCCGCATCACCCGTTGGGGCCGCCTGAAACAGGTGCTCGATGGTATTGATGCAGCCCAGGATGCCGGCCTGCGCGTCAAGATCAATATGGTCGCCGTGAAGGGCGCGAATGACGACGAGCTGTTTGACATTGTTGAATGGTGTGCGGCGCGCGATATGGATTTGACCTTCATCGAAGTCATGCCCATGGGCGATCTGGATACCATGGAACGGCTGGGGCAATTCTGGTCGCTGAAGGATGTGGAGGCCGAACTGGCCAGCCGCTATACGTTAAGCGATCTTGATCTGAATACCGGTGGCCCGGCGCGGTACAAACGGATCGAGCAGACCGGGCAAAAAGTCGGCTTCATCACGCCGCTGTCGCATAATTTTTGCGAGGCCTGCAACCGCGTGCGCCTGACCTGCACCGGGCAGTTGTTCCAGTGTCTGGGTCAGGAGGGCGAGTTTGATCTGCGTAAGGTTCTGCGCGACAATCCCGATGACGACACGCCTGTGATCACAAAACTGCACGAGGCGATTTCGCACAAACCCAAGGGCCATGATTTCGACTATTCCCGTCAGGCGATCGAGGGCCAGATGAGCCGCCATATGTCCCATACCGGCGGTTAAAGCGAAACCAATCCAGTCGGATTCAAGCACTCACCCGTCGGCCCGAGGCAGCGTTTTCTTTTCAAACGCGTTCGGGCCGATGGGTGAGTTCAATTGGATTGGATTTGCTTCAAAGCTAACATTGCAAAAAAGAACTGGATTCTAAGGGCTTGGCGTAGTGTTTTGCTGTGGACAGTTTATATTGACTGATGAGTCAATAATAAATACACGCCCGACCTAGTCAATGTGGATTATGAGGATAACTGCACAAGATGTTGCGATCATTCAGTAATCGCGCGTAGAAGGCGGGCGCGGGCGGGCGGGATCGAATTCACCTCCAGCCCGGTAAAAACGTGCAAAGTCTGCAATTCGCGATCAATTACCGCGTGATCCGACACCAGCCCGCCCATGGCCAGATATGTGCGAAGAAGCGGCGGCATGTGCTTCATTGCATTGCGAAAATCCGGTTGGGGCAGGTTTTGCTTTTCGTCAAAGCGGAAAATCTCGGGCGCTTTGACTTTTGGTCGCCAATCCATGGGCGCAAGGTGGCGGCGTCGCAATAACGCAAAACTGTCAGCGAATTTTTCGCCATCCACGCCCTGAAACGACGAGCAGCCAAACAACATGCCAATCCGGTTTTCATCGACATAGCGGGTCAGAAACCCCCAGGCGAGGCGCAGGATATCCGGGTCTTGAAAAGCCGGTTCAATGCAGAACCGGCCCATCTCGGCCATGGGTTCACCATAGGTTTCAAGGCCGGACAGATCGTAAAACTGGGCCGAATAGCTGCGCGATATCTGCTGCCCGTCCGCTAGGGGCAGCAGGCGAAAACAGCAGGCAAGGCGATTGCTTTGAACCTCCTCGATCAGCACATGGGCCGAGCCTTTGTCATAATCATCCCGGTCAAAAGCCGCATCCGCCGCGGCCCCGCGAAATACCCGGGATCGCAGGTTTTGGGCGGCGCTCAAATCGGCCTCACCCTCGGCAAAGCGTGCCCTGTATCTGCCTTTTTGCAATTGCGTCATACTGCGATCCCAAAGCCGTGATCGGGCGTGCTTGCCCTGACCCGCATGCGCAATTAAACATGATCCTCAACCGGGGACAATTCAAAGCCCAAAATTAAAAAGGGAACACCAAATGCCAGCCAAAATCACCAGAACCGAGGCCGAATGGCGCGCGCAATTGTCTGATATGGCCTTCAAGGTGGCGCGCAGGGGCGCGACGGAAAAGCCGTTCAGCCACGACAATTTTCCGAAATCAACTGGCCTGTTCAGTTGCATCTGCTGCGATGCACCGCTGTTTGATGCGGACACCAAGTTTGACTCAGGCACCGGCTGGCCGTCGTTCTATGCGCCTTCGCAAGACGACAATGTCGGCGAAAAGCCTGACAATGGCTGGTTCACCAAACGCACCGAGGTTCATTGCAAAGAATGCGAGGCCCATCTGGGGCATGTGTTTGCGGACGGGCCACAGCCCACCGGCCTGCGCTATTGCATCAATGGCGTGACTTTGGCGTTCAAGCCGTCCGGCTAAGGCTCAGCCGCCAACCGCGTCTTCCAGATTGAACCGGCCAACATTGCCCAGCATCTGCTGGATAAAGGAAACGCCTTTTATGCCGGTCTTGGTGATGCGCCGGTTCAGGGTAATGACGCGACCGTTTTCCAGTGTGAAGCGCTCAATATTTGTGACGATGCCGCGCTTGTCAAAGCTGATGGCGACCAGTTGGCGGTCAATCACCTCGGGGCGGCGATAGGCAAAGTTTTTCACCCGGCTGGAAACATAATACCAGCCCCCCTCGCGCAGAACGCCTGTGCTGGAGGGGCGGCCAATGGTCTCTTCCACCGAATTGCGGCTGTCGACACCGACGATGATATCCTCAAGCTCGGTATCTGTCGGGGCATAGCCGTGATTGGCAAATGTGGCGGCACAGCCTGCCAGAACCAGCAGAAGGGACACCGTCAGTGATCGGCGGAGCCAATTTCTGATCCCCCAGTTTTTGATCCCGTAATGCAATTTTGCCATTTAACCCTCGTGCCACTCGTCTTACTTGTGGGCTTAGCGAACACATGCGAAACAAGCAAGAATGTTGCGTGATTTTGCACAATTAGATGATGAGGGTTGCAGGAAAATGGCGAAAATGACGCCCGAAACAGCAAAGCAAACCACCGGATACGCAGAAATCCGGGTTGTGCGCGATTTGAAAGATGGCGGTGCGAACAGGTTTGAACTGACGCCCGATGCAACTGCGCGTGTTGTCATTACCAACCAAATTGGCGCGATTGCCATCCGAAAACTTCGGTTCAAGGGCGAACTTCGCGCCCATAACAAATCCGATTGGCGGCTTGAGGCCACGCTCGGCGCGACGGTCGATCAAGCCTGTGTCGTGACGGCGCAAAAGGTTACCACGCGGGTGGATGTGCCGGTTATACGGCTGTTTCAAAACCCCACCGATGAAGAACTACAGGGCGGCGAGGTTGAATTCGACGGCGAGGATGAAATTGAGCCGCTGACTGAGGAAATCGACCTTGGTGCCATCCTGAGCGAGGCGCTTTTGCTGGCCCTGCCCGATTATCCCCGCATTGAAGGGGCACAACTGCAAGAATCAGTTTTCACCGAACCGGGAATCACCCCTCTGGGCGAGGCCGAGGCCAAACCCTTTGCCGCATTGGCCGCTTTGCGCGACAAATTGCAGAAATAAGCCGAAAAACCGGGCCAATTCGCGCAGAAAACGCTTGCGACTTCCGGCTTTTCCCCTATTTTCGCGGCTTCTTTTCCAATTCCGGATTGGTGAGTGGTTGCGTTCGCGCGCGACGCATATTAATGCCGGTGCAGAAACAGGGCGGCGCACGCCCAATAAAACCGAGGTTGTGACATGGCTGTCCCTAAAAGTAAGATTACACGCTCCCGCCGGGGTCAACGTCGCTCGCACGACGCGCTGGTTGTGGACAATCCGAATGAATGCCCGAATTGTGGCGAACTCAAGCGCCCGCATCACGTTTGTGCGGCTTGCGGCCACTACGCTGATCGTGAAGTTGTTGCCCAGGCCGATGAAATTGATCTGGACGAAGACGCCGCATAGGGGTTTAATCAATAGCTTGAACAGGCGGGACTAAACCAGTCGGGGGCAACGACGCATGACGGCAACCGGACAGACCGAGACTGCAGGCTCTGAAACCGGCCCGGACATAAGTGCGGCCCTTGGGGTGGATGCGCAAGCGACCCAAGGCATCATCATTTCGATTGATGCCATGAGCGGTGAAAAAGGCCCGGCGGCGATTGTCGCCGGTATCCTGAAAACCGCTGGCAAATATCCAGACGTTAAATTCATCGTGCATGGCGACAAGCCCAGGCTGACGCGGCTGATTGCCAAACGCAAAAAGCTGGCCGGGGTCTGCGATATCCGCCATTGGGATCGCGTCGTCGGTATGGATGACAAGCCCAGCCATGTGATGCGCAAGGGCAAGGGCACCTCCATGTGGGGCACGATTGACGCGGTGCGCGACGGCGAGGCTGCGGTGGCGGTATCATGCGGCAATACCGGCGCGCTGATGGCGGTGTCGATGATCCGCCTGCGCAAACTGCCCGGCATTACCCGCCCCGCTATCGGTATCCTCTGGCCCAGCGAAAATCCGCAAGGGTTCAACGTGATGCTGGATGTGGGGGCCGATGTGAAGGCCGACCCGCAGGATTTGCTGCAATACGCCCTGATGGGGGCGTCATACGCGCGCAACGGTCTTGATCTGGCCCGCCCGCGCATCGGGCTGTTGAATGTCGGTACCGAAGAAAACAAGGGCCGCGCCGGCCTGAAAGAGGCGTTTGATCTGGTGCAGGCAGCGGCCAAACCCAATGGGTTCGAGTTCACCGGCTTTGTCGAGGGCGGCGATATTCCCTCGGCCCGGGTCGATGTGATCGTCACCGATGGCTTTACCGGCAATATCGCGCTGAAAACCGCCGAGGGCACGGCCTCGTTCGTGCGCAACCTGATTCTTAAGGCCTTCAAATACTCGATCTGGTCACGCATTGGCGCGCTGTTCGCCATGACCTCGCTGACCCGTCTGGCCAAGCGCATTGATCCGCGCCGGG
>JAADIC010000025.1 GCA_013151535.1 Alphaproteobacteria bacterium
GCGGTGTTTCTGTTCGGGGCATGAAAGCAGAGCTTGTGGCGGGCCTGTAGTCGTGTCTGTAAGTTTTGCGACGAAATGGAATGTCGTGTTCGACACCCTATGCTTTCAAGCGTCGCAACCCCGCCGCGATGGCCCAGCCGATCAGCATGAAGGCCAGCGCCGTGCCGATGGTGGTGGCATAAAACACCGCGCGCTCGTCAAGCGCCATGTCGTTCAGAAACGGATAAGGCATGCCGCTGGTAACCTCGCCTGCGGGCAAACTATTGCGCGGACCGACGAACAGCTCGACCCACGCGATATAGCCGACAAAAATTGCCAGCGTCGCGCCAAAGGTCGGCACGATCCGGCGAAACACGCCAAGGATCAGGAATGCGTCCAGCACCATCAGGGCTGGCCCGAGCGCGTGCAGGTAATATTCCTGATACCAGACAATCGGGCCATCGGAATTGACCAGGGCCGGATCAATGAACCAGAGCTTCCAATACATGAAAACGAATATGGCGTTCAGAACCACGCTGGCGGAGACCAGCGGATTGTAAGTTCGGCCGCTATACCCAAGCGAATAGCGCAGCATCAAACCGGCAACGATCACGTTGGCGCTGAGGCCCCAGATGGTCAGAAAGCGGAACTGCCAGCCAAAGCGGTCAAGCGAGGTTTGGCTGAACTGATAGAACCAGAAGCCAAGCGCCAGGACAAAGATGATCGCGCGCAGGCGGGTGACGGTTTGCGAGGTGTTTTGGCCCATCGTCTAAGAGGTGGAACTTTGGGTCGCCAGAATGGCCACGCCGAGTGTTTCAAGCACCTTGGCTTCGATCTGGGCGGCGTTCATACCGGCCATATTGTACATCCCTTCGGGGGAATTCTGGTTGATGAACTGATCCGGCAGCACCATGGAGCGGAATTTCAGACCGTGATCGAACACGCCTTCATCGGCCAGCAACTGCGCCACATGGCTGGCGAAACCGCCAATGGCGCCTTCTTCGATGGTGATAAGGGCCTCGTGACTGGTGGCCAGATCAAGGATCATTTCCCGATCCAGCGGTTTTGCAAAACGCGCGTCGGCGATTGTCGGGGTGATGCCTTTGGCGGCCAGCGCCTCGGCGGCTTTTTGAACTTCGCTCAGGCGGGTGCCAAGCGACAGGATGGCAACGCGGCTGCCGTGCTGGATGATCCGGCCTTTGCCGATTTCCAGCACTTCGCCCTGTTCAGGCAGATCAACGCCAACGCCTTCGCCGCGTGGATACCTGAATGCAGATGGCCGGTCGTTGATGCTGGCGGCGGTGGCGACCATGTGCATCAGCTCGGCCTCGTCAGCCGCGGCCATGACCACGAAATCCGGCAGGTTGGCCAGAAAAGCGATGTCAAAGCTGCCCGCATGCGTGGCCCCGTCGGCCCCGACAAGACCGGCGCGATCAATGGCGAAACGCACCGGCAGGCGCTGGATGGCGACGTCATGCACCACTTGGTCATAGCCCCGTTGCAGGAAGGTGGAATAAATCGCGCAGAACGGTTTCAGCCCGCCAGCGGCAAGGGCAGCCGAGAACGTGACCGCGTGTTGTTCGGCGATGCCAACGTCAAAGCAGCGGTTGGGAAAGCGGGTGGCGAACAGATCAAGCCCGGTGCCATCGGGCATGGCGGCGGTGATGGCAACGATCTTGTCGTCCCGGCTGGCCTGATCGATCAACGCGTTTGCGAAGGTCTTGGTGTAGCTGGGCGCGTTGCTGGGGGCCTTTTTCTGCTGGCCCGACACCACGTTAAAGCGCACCACCGCGTGGTGCTTGTCGGCGGCGGCTTCGGCGGGGGCGTAACCTTTGCCTTTTTGCGTCAGCACATGGATCAATGTGGGGCGGTCGGCGCGTTGTTTGACTGTGCGTAGGACCGCCAGCAATTGCTCCATGTCGTGGCCGTCAATCGGGCCGACATAGGAAAAGCCCAACTCCTCGAACAATGTGCCGCCGACGGTCAAGGATTTGACCATCTCTTTGGCGCGCCGCGCGCCTTCCTGAAACGGTTCCGGCAGCAGGCTGATCGCACCTTTGGCGGCGGCCTTGAATTCCTGAAACGGCGCACCCGCGTAAAGCCGCGACAGATAGGCCGACATCGCCCCCACGGGTGGCGCGATCGACATTTCGTTGTCGTTCAGGATGACAAACAGCCGCTTGCCCAGATGACCGGCATTGTTCATGGCCTCAAACGCCATGCCCGCCGATAGGGAACCATCCCCGATTACGGCGATCGCATCACCCAACCCGTGTTCAGGCGCACCGCCCAGATCACGCGCCACGGCAAAGCCAAGCGCAGCCGAGATCGAGGTGGAGCTATGCGCCGCCCCGAACGGATCATAAGGGCTTTCGCTGCGTTTGGTGAAACCCGATAAGCCGTCTTTCTGGCGCAGGGTGCGGATACGATCACGCCGCCCGGTCAGGATTTTATGGGGGTAGCATTGATGGCCCACGTCCCAGATCAGGCGGTCGCGCGGCGTGTCAAACACCGCATGGAGCGCCGTTGTCAGCTCCACCACGCCAAGCCCGGCCCCCAGATGGCCGCCGGTGACGGACACGGCGGAAATGGTTTCGGCGCGCAGCTCATCCGCCAACTGGCGCAGTTCTGCGTCGCTTAGCTGTTTCATATCGGCGGGGGATTTCACCCGGTCGAGCAGTGGCGTTTGTGGTCTGGGCTGGTTTGTCACGGGATTATCCTTGGTTGCGCACCCTTTTATCACATATCGCGATCAATGATAAACCGCGCAAGTTGGCGAAGATTATCACCGGTGCCACCAAAGATTTCCAGCCCGTCGCAGGCTTGTTCAACCAACTCGGCAGCCTTAGCTTTGGCCCCGTCCAGCCCCAGCAACGACACAAAGGTGGCCTTGCCGGCATCCTTGTCTTTTTGCAGACGTTTACCAGCTTTCGCGGCGTCGCCCTCGATATCCAGAATATCGTCGGCAATCTGGAAGGCCATCCCGACGGCTTGCGCATAATCGCGCATGGTCGAGGTGTTGGTGTTACCAAGCACCGGCCCGGCCTCGGCGGCCCAAGTGAACAGCGCACCGGTTTTATTGGCCTGCAATTCGGTGATCTGGTTGAGGTTCAGCGGCCTTTTAGCGGTTTCAGCCGCGATGTCCTGCATCTGGCCCAGCACCATCCCCTTGGCCCCCACCGCATCAGTCAGCGAGGCGATCAGGCGCAGGCGGATATTGGCATCAGCCGAGGTTTTGGTGGAGGCGAGGATTTGAAACCCCATGGTTTGCAGGGCGTCACCGGCCAGAATGGCCGTGGCCTCGTCCCATTTCTTGTGCACGGTGGGCTTGCCCCGGCGCAGATCGTCGTCATCCATGGCGGGCAGATCGTCGTGGATCAGGGAATAGGCGTGGATACATTCAACCGCCGCCGCCACCCGATCAGCCTGTTGCGGGCGGATACCGTAAAGGCCAGCCCCCTCCAGCACCAGAAAGGCGCGCAGGCGCTTGCCGCCGGACAGAACGCCATAACGCATGGATTTGGTTAGGGCGTCCTTGCCCATGTCATCAAACAGATCACCAAGGCAGGTTTCCACCCGCGCGGCGTGGCCCTTAAGCACGTCTCTGAACATCATCAGCCGCCTTTTACCGGTGTCAGCCCGGTAGGTGCGCCATCTGCGCCCAGCGTGATTTGCGCGACTTTTTCCTCGGCTGATTTCAGCTTGGCCTCGCAATGCTTTTTCAAAGCCTCGCCGCGCTCATAGAGCTTGATTGAATCTTCAAGCGCCACCTGTGCGCCCTCAAGCTGGCTGACCACGTTTTCAAGTTCGGCCATAGCCTGTTCAAATGTCATGTCTGAAACAGATTTATCACTCATCAGGTTCGCCCTATCAAAACCTTCACATGCGCCGCAGCAGATGCGGCAAGTGCCTCAAGATCATATCCGCCTTCCAGTGTCGAGACCAGACGACCATCGGCGCATTGATCCGCTATGTCGCATATTTGCCCTGTGACCCAGGCGAAATCATCCTCTAGCAGGTTCAGCCCCGCCAGCGGGTCATCGCGGTGGGCGTCAAAACCGGCCGAGATGAACAGCATTTCGGGGTTGAAGGCGGTCACCGCAGGCAGAACCACGTCGCGCATTTTGGCGCGGAAGGTCTGGCCATTCGTGCCCTCCTTGAGCGGCACGTTCAGCACGTTGTTATGGCCGCCGGTTTCATGGGCCGCGCCCGAACCGGGATAAAGCGGCATCTGGTGGGTCGAGGCGAAGAATATGCGCTTGTCCTCCCACACCAGATCTTGCGTGCCGTTGCCGTGATGCACGTCGAAATCGACGATGGCGACGCGGGCAAGATTGTGGTGCTCCAGTGCGTGCTTTGCGGCAATCGCTACATTCCCGAACAGGCAAAAGCCCATGGCGGTTGCCTTTTCGGCGTGATGACCGGGCGGGCGGGCGGCGACAAAGGCGTTTTGCACCTGTCCGGACACCACAAGATCCACCGCCTTGATATTTCCACCAACCGCGCGAAATGCCGCTTGCAAGGAGCCGGGCGACATATGGGTATCGGCGTCAAGCGAGCGTGTGCCGTTGTTGGGTGAGGCCGCTTTGATCGCCGCCAGATATTCCGGCGGATGGGCCAGCGTGATATGCGCATCCTCGCATAAGGGCGCGTCAACACGATCCAGCGCGTCAAATTCCGGCGCATCCAGCGCGGCGGCAATCGCTTTCAGGCGCGCCACCCGTTCGGGATGGCCTTGCGGTGTGACATGGTTCAGGCAATCGGGATGTGTTATCAGGGCTGTGGTCATATTTTGAAACTAAAGGATGCCGAAATAATGGGCAAGACAATGAAACTGGTTGCGGTGATGATAATATTGGCGGTGCAGGCTAACGCGCAGGAGGTTCTGATCGAGCCGTCTCGGGTGATTAGCGTCGTTACCAGCGACTGGAATGATGACGGGCTGATGGATCGCGCCGTGCTTTATGATGGTGGGGAAGGGGACGCGGCACTGGCGATCTATTTTTCCGACACTTACGGCGAATGGCGCGTTGTCGGGTTTGATCCGGAGAATGCGTGGTTTGGTGGCTGGGGGCAAATCCCCGAACTGTCGCTGGACGAGGGTGGAAATCTGCTGGTCACGTCAATGAATATTGGAACTGGCCGCAACCGTTGGCAGATGGATTTGACGCTTGTCTTTATGGACAGAAAATTTGTGATTAAGACGTATAAGTACAAGGATCATGACTCGTTGAACCTTGAGGATTCAGGCACTTGCGAGGTGGATTTTCTGGCCGGAACGGGGCGCGGGCAACGCGGCGAAGCACCGCTAAAACCGTTCAAGTTTTTCGCACGGGTAATCGCGCTTGGGGAATGGACATATCGGGATGTGCCCAAGGAATGTGGGTAGGGTCGGGGCATCGCTGCCCCAACCCTTGCTTTCTCAGGCCGAGGCCCGTTCCTTTTTGCCATAATACCGCCGTTTGCGGTTGCGCCCCTGCGGGCGTTTGGGGCCACGCGGTGTTGGCGCTGCCTCGGTCTTGGGCATCATGGTGCCGTCAACCGCGCTGGCGGGGATGGTTTGCCTGATTAGCTTTTCAATGGCGCGCAGCAGCTTGACCTCGTCGCCCGAACAGAACGACACGGCCAGCCCGGAAGCACCGGCACGCGCGGTGCGCCCGATGCGGTG
>JAADIC010000241.1 GCA_013151535.1 Alphaproteobacteria bacterium
GACGCGGTTCAGGCGCGCCTTTCAGAAATGGCCATGGAAAATATGGCGCTCGAGGGCATGATAAAGGGGTTTTAGCGCGAAACGGGTGTTAAGAAAATCTTTATCGAAAGATTTTCAAGCGGAATAATTTTCGGGAAAATTATTCTTTCTTGCGTTCTGCGTTGGTTTAGAACACCCAAGACCGGCCCAGCCTGCGTGTTTCTACGCGCAAGTTTGATGTTGTAACCTGTTTTTTCCCGCAATATCGTTTCGCCAGTCACTTCTTGCCTTCGGAATAAACCACATGCGCATCGGCCTTTACCCCGGAACCTTCGATCCGATCACCAACGGGCATATCGACATCATCCGCCGCGCCGCCAAACTGGTGGACAAACTGGTGATCGGGGTTGCCATCAACCGCGACAAGGGGCCACTGTTTGATCTTGAAGAACGGGTCGCCATGATCGAGGCGGAATGCGCTGGCACCATCAAGGAAAGCGGTGCCGAAATCATCGTGCATCCGTTTGAAAACCTGCTGATAGATTGCGCGCGCGATGTCGGGGCCGGGGTGATTATTCGCGGCCTGCGTGCGGTTGCCGATTTTGAATATGAATACCAGATGGTTGGTATGAACCGGGCGCTGGATGCGTCGGTGGAAACCGTATTTCTGATGGCGGACGCCAAACATCAGGCGATCGCCAGCAAACTGGTCAAGGAAATCGCCCGTCTTGGCGGTGATGTCGCCAAATTCATACCCGCCTCGGTCCATCAGGCTTTGCTGGCGAAATACCGCGATTAGCGCCTCCGCGCGGTAATCTGTCGCTTTCCTTTTGGGCAGGTTTTGCCTAGTGTCCGCGAAATTTCAGTGCATAGGAGGCCGCAATGGCTGAAGCAAACGATCCCGAAAACACCATAATCATCGAATTGAAAGATGGCCCCGTGCATATTGCGCTGCTGCCGGATGTGGCACCGCTGCATTGCGCGCGCATCAAGGAACTGGCGCGCTCGGGGGCTTACGACAATGTGGCGTTTCACCGGGTCATCGACGGCTTCATGGCCCAGACCGGTGACGTGCAAAACGGCGATATGGAGGATAATTTCAACCTTCGTGCCGCAGGAACAGGTGGCTCGGATCTTGGCAATGTCAAGGCCGAGTTTTCAAAGATCCCGTTTGATCGTGGGATGCTCGGGGCTGCGCGCTCGCAAAATCCTGACAGCGCAAATTCGCAGTTCTTCATCATGCTCGCAGACGGCCATTTCCTGAACGGTCAATACACGGTTTACGGCCGTGTGACGCAGGGAATGGACCATGTGGACACCATCGCGAAAGGAGAGCCGCCAATGAACCCTGACCGGATGATTTCGGTGAAGGTTGCGGCGGATATAACATGAAGAAAATAGTCATCAGGATCATCGCGGTACTGGTTTTGGCCATCGCTGGGTTCATGGGATATATGTACCTGACCGAGCCCGAAATCGCTGCACCGCCGCCGATCCCCGAAGCAAGTAACGAGGTTGCCCCTGTGGCAACCTCGACCCCCGCCCTTGAAGACCAGAATAATTCCGTAGCCGTGACCGCCCAGAACCAGGATATTCTGGTGATTGAGGTCGCAGGTCAGGCCAACGGCACCGTTGAAATCCTGCTCAATTCCGACATCGCCCCGGCCCATGTGGCCCGCATCAAGGCGCTGGCGGCTAAAGGCGCTTATGACAATGTGGTTTTCCACCGTGTGATCGAAGGTTTCATGGCCCAAACCGGCGATGTCGAATTTGGCCGCCGCGACGGCCCGACAGCACGCGCCGGTAGGGGCGGCTCGCAAATGGATGATCTGAAGGCCGAGTTTTCCGATCAGGTGTTCGTCAAAGGTGTGGTTGGTATGGCGCGCTCCAACTCACCTGACAGCGCCAATTCGCAATTCTTTATCGTGTTTGACGACGCTTCGTTTCTGAATGGCAGCTACACGGTGGTCGGGCGGGTGATTTCCGGCATGGATGTGGTCGAGGCGATCAAGAAGGGGGATCCGCAAAGCGGGGCCGTGTCCGAACCTGATTACATGGCGTCGGTCAGACTGAAATCGGCTGAATAATCCTGCCTGATGCCAAGTTTTCATAAACGCGTGAGCATGGCTATTTTTTGAAAACACAATCTGCCAGTCTTTCCCGTAATGCAAAAAAAATCAGGGGAAAGATATGAAAAATGCAATCCGAACAGGCCTGATCGCCACGATACTTGGGGTCTTTACCAGCGGTGTCATGGCGCAGGAGCAATATTGGAAACGTGAATGGCCGTTCACGGATTTCAGCAAGACGAGTGTTGAATATTCCGATATTCTAAGCGGTGGTCCACCAAAAGACGGTATACCCTCGGTCGACAAACCGGTATTCAAAGCGATTGCCGATGAAAGCGAAATTGGTGACAGCGAGCCGGTCAATGTGGTGAAACTGGGTGATGCACCGGCCAAGGCCTATCCCTACCGCTATCTGATCTGGCACGAGATCGTCAATGACGTGGTTGACGGTGTGCCCATTGCCGTCACCTATTGCCCGCTTTGTGCCACCATCATCGTGTTTGAACGCACGTTGAACGGCGAGGTCACGACCTTTGGCACCACCGGTAAATTGCGCCTGTCCAACCTCATCATGTATGACCGCGCCACCGAAAGCTGGTGGCAACAGGCGGTGGGTACGGCCATCGTTGGCTCGCGCACCGGAATGGAATTAACGCCCGTGGTGTCCTGGACCCAAAGCTGGGCCCAGTTCAAAGAAGAAAACCCGGATGGTCTGGTCATGGCCAGCCCGAATGCCGGGCGCCCCTACGGGCGCAACCCCTATGCGGGCTATGACACCGCAACGCGGCCCTTCCTTTATAACGGGCAAAACCCTCCAGACGGCATTCCAGCCCTGTCACGCGTGGTCAAGGTGGGCAACAAGGCCTGGCCGCTGGCGCGCCTGCAAAAGGTCGAAAGCCTGACCGAGGCGGGGGTCACCATCTCTTGGGAATCCGGCCAAAGCTCGGCCCTGGATAGCGGGCGCATCAATCAGGGGCGTGATATCGGCATGATCCGCGTGCGCGACGCCAAAACCGGTGAAGACGTGCTGCACGACGTGATCTTTGCCTTTGTCTTTCAGGCGTTTGAAGACGATGGCGAATGGATGACCGGCGGGTAAAGTCGCCAAATACTGGAAAAGGCCGCCCAGTGAGGCGGTCTTTTTTATGTGTCGAGCTTAACCAGCGCGTGACGCTTCTTGCCCGCCGAAAGTTTAATAGAGGCGGCAAGTTCATCAGCGCCGATCATCAAACCCGCATCGGTAATCGCCTTGTCGTTCAGCTTTGCACCACCATCGGCAATCAAGCGCTTTGCCTCTTTGCCGGACCCTGCAAGACCGGCCTTGACAAAGGCCTGCACGATTGAGAGGCCGTTGTCGCCCAGATCATCCGCCGAAAGCAGCGCCGTTGGCAAATCATCGCCAACGCCGCCTTTTTCAAACACCTCACGCGAAGTGGCTTCTGCCGCATTTGCGGCATCCGTGCCATGGGCCAACGTCGTAACCTCGTTCGCAAGGCGAATTTTCGCCTCGTTAATCTCCTGCCCCGCAAGCGCGCCCAAGCGGTCACATTCATCGACCGGCAACTCGGTATAAAGTTTCAGAAACCGCCCCACATCGGCATCGGTGGTGTTGCGCCAGAATTGCCAAAACTCGTACGGGCTGCGCATTTCGGCATTCAGCCAAACCGCACCTTCAGCCGATTTGCCCATCTTCTTGCCGTCCGACGTGGTTAACAGATGCGAGGTCAGGCCATAAACTTCACCGCTCAACACCCGGCGGGTCAGATCAATACCGTTAACGATATTGCCCCATTGATCCGAGCCACCCATCTGCATCAAACAGCCGTAGCGGCGGTTAAGCTCCATGAAATCATAGGCTTGCAGGATCATGTAGTTAAACTCAAGAAATGACAGGCTCTGCTCGCGATCAATGCGCGACTTAACACTTTCAAACGCCAGCATCCGGTTGACGGAGAAATGCCGGCCAATATCGCGTAAAAACTCAAGGTAATTCAGACCATCCAGCCATTCGGCATTATTCACCATCAGCGCATCGGTCGCGCCCTCGCCAAACGTCACATAAGACGAAAACACCTGCTGGATACCGTCGATATTGGCGTTGATCTGCTCCTCGCTCAGCAAAGGGCGCTCATCGGCGCGAAAGCTGGGATCGCCGACCTTGGTGGTGCCGCCCCCCATCAGAACCAAGGGCTTGTGGCCGGTTTTCTGCAACCAGCGAAACATCATGATCTGGATCAAGCTGCCCACATGCAACGATTTCGCGGTGGCATCAAAGCCGATATAAGCCGGAACCACACCTGCCATCAAAGCGTCATCAAGCCCTTGCAGATCGGTGCAATCGGCCATGAAACCGCGCGCCTGCATCACATGCAGAAAGTCGGATTTTGGGTGGTAAGTCATCGGTTTGCCCTGGTTACAATTTCTGTGCCACCTTCTATAAGACGCCTGAAGCAAAAGGCCAGAAAGAAAAGGAAATGCGATGCCAGAGGCAGAGGCGATCTGGGCGCTTGGATTGATGTCGGGCACCTCCATGGACGGGGTCGACGGCGCGATGATTTTAAGCGACGGGATTGAGGTGTTCGAGTTTGGCGCGACCGGTTTCCGGCCCTATTCCGCGAGCGAGCGCGCGATAATCGCGGCGGCCCAAGGCGCGTGGCCGGGGGATGCGGGCGTGGCTGAGGCAGAGGTGGTGGTGCGTCGCGCCCATCACGACCTGATTGCGCGTTTTGGCGGGGTCGAGTTGATCGGCTTTCACGGCCAGACCCTGGCCCATGATCCCAGCGCGCGTGGCACGCATCAGATCGGTGACGGGGCGGCCTTGGCGGCCGAGCTCGGATTGCCCGTGGTCTGGGATTTTCGTAGCGGCGACGTGGCAGCGGGCGGGCAGGGTGCGCCGCTTGCGCCGTTCTATCACTTCGCGCTGGCCAAAAGGCTGGGCGAGGGGCCGGTCGCGTTTCTCAATCTTGGCGGCGTCGGCAATGTCACTTTCGCAAATCCGCTGGCCGGTGGGCCCGAGGATGGCGGTGCTTTGCTGGCTTTTGACACCGGACCGGCCAACGCGCTGATGGATGATTTCATGCAGGCCCGCACCGGGCTGGCCTGTGATTACGGCGGGGCCATGGCGGCGGCGGGGCAGGTGGATCGCTCGATTGTGGATCAGTTTCTGGGGGAGGAGTATTTCACCCGCAAACCGCCCAAGTCACTGGATCGCAACGACTTTACGGGTTTGGTCAAGGCGGTTGAAGCCTTGTCTGACATGGATGGTCTGGCCACTCTGGCGGCTTGTACGATTGCCTCGATCAAAGCCGGTTTCCGGTTTGCGCCCAAGGGGCTGAGCCGGGTTCTGATCTGTGGTGGCGGGCGCAAAAACGATCATTTGATGGCTGGATTGCAAGCAGCGTTGACGCCCGAAGTTGTGGATATCACGCAAGCCGGATTTGACGGCGACATGCTCGAGGCGCAGGCTTTCGCCTATCTGGCGCTACGCTGCAAAGCCGGATTGGCGCTGTCGGCCCCGATGACGACGGGTGTGAAAACGCCTTTGACG
>JAADIC010000016.1 GCA_013151535.1 Alphaproteobacteria bacterium
CAAACCTGCTCGTGTCCATTCAATCCTCCTCTTTTGGAAGATTGAACCAGAAATCAAAACAAATGGGAATCCTGAATCTCAACAGACCCTAGAGCGAAACCAATCTAAACGGATTCGGATATTCGCCCACTGTCCCGAGGCAGCGTTTGTTCTTCCAAACGCGTTCGGGCCGGTGGGTGAATTCAATTGGATTGGATTTGCTCTAGCGTAAAGCCGCTTCGACCGCCGCTGAAAGCCGCAGCAAACGCCCTTCCTCAAACGGCGCGCCCATCAGCGTGATCCCTGCCGAGGGAATTCCCGTCGGCAAAGTCACTGCCGCCAATCCCATCAGATTGCCGATCCGCGTGTTGCGCAGGGCCAGCAGGTTTTCGGTGACGTAATAGTCGTGATCGCTTGCCAACCGCTGGATATTCGGCGGCAATATCGGCGAGGCCGGCACGATCACCGCATCATAGGCGGCTGTCTTTTCCAAATAGCCCGCGCGCAATTCGCGCAGCTTCATCCAGCCTTGCACATAGTCCAGCCCACTGAAATCGGCCCCGGCGCGGAAGCGTTGCAGAATTTCGTTGAACATCAGATCCGGCGCGGCCTCGATCACCTCGTGCCACTGGGCATAGGCATCCACCGTGAACAGGCAGGCCGACAGCGGCATCGCCTCGGCCACCTCGGGAATACTGCCATATTCAACGCTCCCGCCCGCCGCTTTGATCGCGCCAACCGCCGCCTCAAACCCCTGAAGCGGGGCTTCGCGCACATCCTTGAGCGCCACATTTTCAAGCGCCAGAAACCGCCGCCCCTTCAAATCAGCGCCCGCCAGATCGGCCACCGGTTCGCCCGACATCACCGCCAGCAAATGCGCTGCATCCTCGACCGAGCGGCATAAGGGGCCAACCGTGTCAAAGGTTTCGCAAAGCGGCACAACGCCATCCAGTGACAGCAGGCCATGGGTGGTTTTCAACCCCACCAGATCGTTCCACGCTGACGGTATCCGCACCGAGCCGCCGGTATCCGAGCCGATCCCCGCCGCCGCCAAACCAAACGCAACCGACGTGGCCGCGCCCGAGGACGAACCGCCCGCCACCGCATCCGCATCATTCACGCAAGGCGGGGTTTGGGTGACGGGGTTATAGCCGAGGCCGGAAAACGCCAGCTCGGACATATGGGTTTTACCAAGGCAAACCAGCCCCGCCATGGTCGCGTTTTCCAACACCTCTGCATCCTGTTCCGGCACGCGGTCTTTCAGATAGGCCGTGCCCGCCTCGGTCGCGATCCCCGCTGTGTCAAACAGGTCTTTCCACGAGATCGGCACCCCATCCAGCAGCCCCAGCCGATGTCCCGCCTGCGCCCGTTTCGCCGCCGAGCCCGCCTCGGCGCGCGCTCGTTCATGGGTCACGCGGGCATAAATCCGGTCCCGCAGGGGGTGGGCGTCAATCGCCGTCAGGTAAACCTCGCACAATTGCACCGGATCAATCGCACCCGCGCCAATCCCACGCCCCAAATCACTTGCACTCATGAAAAGCCATTGCTGCGACATCTCGCTCTCCTTTATTTCACATTGGCGAACGCTAGCGGCGCAAAGGCCAATGGACAATCCCGATTGAAGGGCCATATTGGAAATATGAAACCTGACAGCGATATTCTGATTGTTGGCGGCGGGCTGAACGGCCCGGCTTTGGCGCTGGCGCTGGCCCAGGGCGGGTTGAGCGTGACCATCGTCGACGCCCTGCCGCTGGCCACGCTGAAGGGTGCCGATTTTGATGGGCGCGCCTATGCGCTGGCACTGACCTCGCGCCGGATGCTGGCGGCCCTTGGCCTTTGGGATCAACTCGCCGATCACAGCCAGCCGATTTTGGATATCATCGCCAGTGATGGGCGTGCGGGCGAAGGGGCTGCGCCGCAATTCCTGCATTTCGATCATCTGGAGATCGAGGAAGGCCCCATGGGTCACATGCTGGAAGATCGTTACCTGCGCGGCGCGCTGCTTGACGCCATCGCTGCCCAACCCGCCATCACCCAGATCAACGAGCGCCGCGTCGTTGCGCAAAACATCAGCGCCACCCATGCCGAGGTGACGCTGGACAATGGTGACATCCTGACCGCGCGCCTGCTGGTCGGCTGTGACGGGCGCGATAGTGGTACCGCCAAACGCGCCGGGATTTTGCGCACCGGTTGGGGGTACGACCAGACCGGGCTGGTGTCCGCAATTGTCCACGAAAAACCCCATAACGGCATCGCGCACCAGTTCTTCATGCCGTCCGGCCCGCTTGGTATCCTGCCCTTGCCCGGCAACCGCTGCTCCATCGTCTGGGCCGAAACCACCGAGCGCGCCAACTGGATCAATGGCCTTTCGGACGAGGATTACCTGAACGAACTACGCCCCTGTTTTGGTGATTTCCTTGGCGAAATTCGGCTCGAAGGCGCGCGTTTTGCCTATCCGCTGAAGCTGACAATTGCCAATTCCTTTACCGCCGAACGTTTGGTGCTGGTTGGTGACGCCGCCCACGGTATGCACCCACTTGCAGGCCAGGGCCTGAACATGGGCCTGCGCGATGTGGCCGCCTTGGCCGAGGTGCTGATCCTTGCCAGCAGACGCGGCGAAGATTTCGCAACTGCGCTGGTGCTGGATCGTTACGCCCAATGGCGGCGGTTTGACACCACCTCGATGGCCATAGCGACCAACGGCATCAACTGGTTGTTTTCCAACGATAATCCAGTGCTTCGCGCCGGTCGCGACATCGGCCTTGGCCTGGTGAATGCGATGCCGTCAGTGCGGCGCAGCCTGATGCGTCAGGCGGCTGGGCTGACCGGGGATCTGCCGAAACTGATGCAGGGTCAACCCATCTGAAACACGCGGAGTACACATGCAGGTCGTCATATTCGAAGTCGTTATCAAAGAGGGCAAACAAGCGGAATACCTCGATATTGCCGCGCAATTGCGCCCGATCCTTGAAGGTATCGACGGCTTTATATCCGTCGAACGCTTCCAAAGCCTGAGCGCACCGGAAAAGTTGTTGTCCCTGTCCTTTTGGCGCGATGCCGAGGCCGTGGCCAATTGGCGCAAGCAGGAAACCCACCAAACCGCCCAGCAAAAGGGCAACAGCGATATCTTCAAGGATTACCGGATTACCGTGGCTGCGGTTGAGCGCAGCTATGGCCTGACAGACCGCGCCGCCGCACCGCAATAGGTTTCACTCAAGCTCTCGGGCTTCGTCCACCAGCATCACCGGAATTCCACCCCGGATCGGAAAGGCCAGATTGGCGTTTTTGGACACAAGTTCCTGCGCCTCTTTGTCATAGGTCAACAACCCGTGGGTCACGGGGCAGACCAGTGCCTCGAGCATTTTTGGCTCAGTCGCGGAAACTGGCGCGGGCTTGTCGACGTTCATTGCATCAGCCCGCCATCGGACCCCGAGGCCATGGCAAATTCCATCAACGCCACCAAAGTTTCGCGCCGGTCCTGCAATGTCGGGGCTTCCAGCAGCGCCTGCTTATCCTCGATCTCGAACGGGAACATCATGGATAGCGAGTTTATCAGCAATTCATTGTCGGCCCTCTCCAGGCTCTCCCAATCTGAATTCATGCCCGTGGCGCGAAAAAACCGCCCAAGTGACCCCAGAAAGGCCTCACGCTCAAAACCAGCGTCTTTTTCCGGCTTGCCAAGGTCACGCTCAAATTCCGGCCAGCTTACGGCGGCGCGCAGATAGGGTGCGAAACCGTTTTCCACCACCTTCAGACGAAACCGCGAAACCCCCGCCAGCGTCACCCGATAGCGCCCGTCCGGAGCCTCGTTAAACCCCACAAGACGGCCAGCGCACCCGATCTGGTGCAGGCGCGGTGTATCGCCTTGGTCTTCGGTATGCGTGGGCTGGATCATCCCGATCAGCCTATGGCTGGTTTTCAGCGTGTCATCCAGCATCGCCAGATAGCGCGGCTCAAAAATATTCAGCGGCAAGCGCCCGCGCGGCAGCAACAACGCCCCCGGCAACGGGAACAGCGGTATCTTGTCCGGCAGATCAGCGAGGCTAAACATCTTGGCAACCTAGCGCATTAGGCGATTTACATAAAGATCATCGAGGATAACTTGCGCCGACCGGCCAGAACCACCGGATCTTCGGGCTTGAGCGCATCAAATACCTTGAACAATTGCGCCTTGGCAGCGCCGTCGTTCCAGTCGCGGTCGCGCCGGAACAGCTCCAACAATTCGGCAATCGCGGCCTCGTTTTCACCCGTGGCGGCAAGCGCCGTTGCCAGCTCAAGGCGTGCCGTGTGATTGTCGCCATCAGCATCAACCGCCTTGCGCAGTTCGCCAATCGGGCCAGCTTCGGCGGCGGCCTCGGCCAGCTCGATCTGCGCCACAATGGCGGCAATTTCCGGCGCATCCTTGATTGCATCGGGCACAGCCGCAAGCAATTCCTTGGCTTTGTCACTGTCGTCAATCGCCAGATGGGCGCGCACAAGACCCGCATAGGCCACCGGATTTTCAGGCTCCTCGCCCAAAATCGCGGCGAACGTCTCCGCCGCATCCGCAGCCGCGCCATCGGCCAGCATTTGCTCGGCCATTTCCAGCGCCTCACTCAGCCCGCCATCGGGGCCAAGCTCGGCCAGTTTGGCTACAAAGGCCTTGATCTGGGCCGGCGTTTGATTGCCGGTAAAACCATCCACCGGCTTGCCTTCGTGAAAGGCATAGACCGCCGGGATCGACTGAATGCGCATCTGCTGGGCGATCTGCTGGTTTTCATCGACGTTTATCTTGACCATGCGCACCTTGCCATTCGCTGCCTTCACCTCGGCCTCAAGCGCTGGCCCAAGGCTTTTGCACGGCCCGCACCACGGCGCCCAGAAATCCACGATCACCGGCGTTTCTTTGCTGCCGTCGATTACATCTTCCATGAATGTCGCCTCGGTCCCGTCTGTTACCAGATCAATACCGTCGTCATTCCCGCCAAGTTCAAGCATCACAAATTCTCCTGTTTCGCCCCAAAAGGCCGCGTTACCCCCTATCTAGGAAGCCCGCACCAATCCCCCAACCCCTAAACGAGTTTCAGAGGTCAAATGTCGCAAATACCGGCGCATGATCGCTGGGTTTCTCCCACCCGCGCGCGTCGCGGTAAACCCGGCTGGAATGGCCCGCATTGGCAATGTCGCCCGTGGCCCAGATGTGATCGAGCCTGCGCCCCTTATCTGCGTTGCTCCAGTCTTTCGACCGATAAGACCACCACGAATAAAGCGGCCCATCGGGAATATCGGCACGGGTCACATCAACAAATCCACCCGCATCCTGTGTCTCGGCCATATGCTCAACCTCAATCGGAGTATGCGACACCACCTTCAGCAACTGCTTATGCGACCAGACATCATCTTCACGCGGCGCGATGTTCAAATCGCCCACCAGAATGGATTTCACCGGCTTTTCAGCGTGAAAATGATCCCGCATATCAGTCAGATAATCCAGCTTCTGGCCGAATTTCACGTTCACCGCGCGATCCGGCACATCGCCGCCCGCAGGCACATAATAATTATGGATCACCACCCCGTTTTCCAGCCGCCCGGCAATATGGCGCGCGTGATCCAGCCCGGCAAATGCATGCTGCCCCCACCTCGACAATCGGCAACCGCGAGATGATCGCAACCCCGTTATACCCCTTCTGCCCGTTGGCAAGCATATGGGTGTAACCTAGGTCGGCAAAACTACCCTGCGGCATCAGATCGGTTGGCGATTTGCATTCCTGAAGGCACAAAACATCCGGCCCCTGCTCGGCCAGCAACTTGCACACAATCCCCTCGCGCAGCCGGATCGAGTTAATATTCCATGTGGCAAGGGTGAAGGGCATGGGGTTTTTCCAGTACTTACAAGCGTGAACCGCGACCTTAAGCAGGCCCGGTCCGAGCCGCAAGCACCGCTCTTTCATTGTTCTTCAAATACTCAATGAAAAATGGCCCGAGCGTGAAGCCCGGGCCAGCCTAACAAGGGAGAAACGTGTCATTACCCCGACACGCAAGGGATACTTCAAGCGACCAAACGATAGCCGCCGCTTTCTGTCACCAGCAGGCGCGCATTGCTTGGATCAGGCTCGATCTTCTGG
>JAADIC010000250.1 GCA_013151535.1 Alphaproteobacteria bacterium
GGCAATCAAATCACCAACGGCACTGCCCCCCTGGCCATGGCCTATGCCGGTCACCAGTTTGGCAACTTCAACCCCGGGCTTGGCGATGGTCGCGCGGTGCTGCTGGGCGAAATTGTCGCCCCTGACGGTGCGCGCTTTGATCTGCACCTGAAAGGTTCGGGTCGTACACCCTATTCGCGCGGCGGTGATGGCAAGGCCGTTCTGGGTGCCGTGTTGCGGGAATATATCGTCAGCGAGGCCATGGCCGCCCTTGGCATCCCCACCACCCGCGCGTTGGCAATTGTTACAACCGGCGAGCGGGTGATGCGCGAAAACCCTGAGCCCGGCGCGGTTCTGGCGCGTATCGCCACCAGCCATATTCGTGTTGGCACGTTTCAGTATTTCTATGCCAAACAGGATATTAAGGCCCTCAAGGCCCTGCTTGATTACACCATCACCCGCCATTATCCCGAGGCGGCACAGGCCGAAGTTCCGGCCCTCGCAATGCTGCAATCGGTGATGGCAAAGCAGGCCGATCTAGTGGCGCGCTGGATGGCCGTGGGCTTCATTCACGGGGTAATGAACACCGACAATATGACGCTTTCGGGCGAAACCATTGATTATGGCCCCTGCGCATATCTGGATGAATACAACCCCGCCAAAGTGTTCAGCTCAATCGACCGGCAAGGCCGCTATGCCTTCGCCAATCAACCCGGCATCGCCCATTGGAATCTGGCGCAACTGGCGCAGAGTCTGCTGCCACTGATCTCGCAAGACCCTGAAAAAGCAGCGAAAATCGCACAAGAAACACTTGATGGCTTCCCTGAATTGTTCCGCGCCGCCCACCTCAATCATTTCGCGGCCAAACTGGGCATTGCCGCGCCGCTTGCGGGCGATAAAGCCCTGAGCGACGTGTTCCTTTTGATGATGGAAGAGGCCAGCGCCGATTTCACCCTGTCTTACCGACATCTGCGCAAGGGGGCTGAAACCGGCGATTTCACCGCGCTTGAAACCCTCCTCACAAGCGATAAATTCGACAGTTGGAAAACCGGCTGGCGGGCGCGATTGGCGGCTGAAAAACCCGAGGATATCCTGAACACACTCCAAGCTGCCAACCCGATCTTCATCGCCCGCAACCATCGCGTCGAAGCGGCGATAAAGGCCGCCAATGAAGGTGACCTCGCGCCGTTTGAAGCGCTTGTCAAAGTACTGCAAACCCCGTTCACCGAACAACCGGAGCACGCAGAATACGAAGACCCGCCAAAGCCCGACGAGATCGTACAAGCGACATTCTGCGGCACGTAACATTCATTGTTCCCACAAATACTCGCGCCGCAGGCTCTGCCCCCGCGTCTAAAAACTGCGTTCAATCATATCCAGCGTCGCCATCGCGCCCAGCACCTGGCCAACTGCCGCGTTCGGCTCGCGGCCTTCGGCAATGGCGGCGAAAAACTCGCGATCAATCAGCTCGATGCCGTTATTTGACACCGCCACGCCTGTCAGATCAATCGGCTGGTCATTGCCGTCAAACAGATCGTCATAACGCGCCAGATAGGTGCCGTTGTCGCAAATATAGCGGAAAAACGTACCGAACGGGCCGTCATTGTTGAAACTCAGCGACAGATTGCAGATCACACCCGAGGGGGTTTTCAACCCAATCGCCATATCCATCGCAATGCCGAGTTCAGGGTGCAGCGGCCCTTGCAATCCGAACGCCTTTTCGCAGGTCTCGCCGGTCTGATACTGAAACAGATCAACCGTGTGGCAGGCGTGATGCCACAGCAAATGATCGGTCCAACTGCGCGCTTCACCCTTGGCGTTCATGTTTGAACGGCGGAAAAAATAAGTCTCCACATCCATCGCCTGAATTTTCAGTTCCCCAGCCTTGATCTTGTTGTGGATCCATTGATGAGAGGGATTAAACCGGCGTACCTGTCCCGCCATCGCCACCAGCCCGCTTGCCTTTTGCGCAGCCACCAGCGCCTGACTATCGGCCAGATTATCCGCCATGGGGATTTCCACCAGCACATGTTTGCCCGCCTGCAAACAGGCAATCGCTTGTTCCGCATGCAGACCCGTCGGCGTCGAAAGGATCACCGCATCCACGTCACCCCGCGCCAGACACTCCGCTAGCGCGCTAGCCCAATGGCCGATGCCACGCGCCGCCGCCAAAGCCTCGATCTTGGCCAAATTCGGCCCCATGATTGAGGTGACCGTGACCCCCTCAATCGCAGCAATTGCATCCAGATGTTTGATCCCGAAAGCCCCATAGGCCCCGGCTACACATACCCGCATTGTCTATTCCTTAACCTTGTTTTCCAGAATGATATGGCCCACGGCGGTGTTGGAGGCGGGCACATGGTAATGGCGATGCACCTCGACCACCTCGTCATCCAGCGCGCCGCGCATCACATGCCACATGACCAGTTCGATACCTTCCGAACCGGCCTCGCGCAGATAATCCACATGCGGTTTTTGCGACAGGCCCACCGGATCAGAGGTTAACCGATCCAGAAAATCCGTGTCCCAAACCGAATTTATCAGCCCGGCACGCTTGTATTGCAACTGATGGCTCATACCGCCAGTACCGAAAATCACCACGTTCAGATCTTCGTCATAGCTTTCCACCGCCCGCCGGATCGCGCGGCCCAGATTATAACAGCGATTGCCGGTGGGTGGCGGATATTGCACCACATTCACGCAAAGCGGAATGACCAGACAGGGCCATTCGTCAGGCTGGCCGAACATGATTGACAGGGGCACGGTCAGGCCGTGATCGACCTCCATCGCGTTCATGATTGTCAGGTCAAATTCATCCAGAATGACCGATTGCGCGATATGGCTGGCCAGCTTTTGATGCCCCTTGACCATCGGCACAGGGCGCGGCCCCCAGCCTTCGTCGGCGGGGGCGAATTCAGCGGCGCAGCCCAGCGCGAAGGTCGGGATCATCTCGGCGGAGAAAGCCGTGCAGTGATCGTTATAGACCAGAAAAACCACATCGGGCTTGGCCTTTTTGATCCAGTCGCGCGACCTCTCGAAGCCCGCAAAAACCGGCTGCCAATAAGGTTGATCGGTGATGCCGGTATCCATCGCCACACCAATCGCCGGCACATGGCTGACGCCGACCCCGGCGGTAATTCGTGCCATCAGCCCTGCCCCTTTTCGGATTTGTAACGGTTGCCTTCAATCGAGCGTCCGCCGCCAACCATCATGGCGCGGTAACTTTCCGAAGACATGCCAGTCATTTTCGCCGCCAGCTCCTGAAAGTTCACGCCATCACAGGCCGCCAGTTTCGAGGTGTAATAAATATTGCCCCCGAGCCTGAGCATTTCGTTCCAGTCCCGTTCCAGAAGCGATTGTTTTTGCGCAGCAGACATCGGATAGCGATCCAGATAGCCGCTTTCATCCGCCTTGAATGCGGCACGGTTATCCGCCAAGCGCAACGAGATGCAGAACATGTTCAAATGATAGCCTTGGCGCGAACGATCTGCGTCAAAGACAAAGGTTCCCGGAATATCCTCGTAATCTTTTTGGGCCATGGATTTCCCTCAGCGTTGCATCCGAAATTGCATATAGCAAAAACTTATAGGGTAAGAAAGCATTTGAACTGGCAATCCTTGCCAGAGGACGCCAAACTAGGCCAGTATTATTCACATTTTTCGGAGAACCCGGATGTCCACCCCAAAGACTGCCCTTATCATCAGCGCCCATGCCGCCGATTTCGTCTGGCGGGCGGGTGGCGCAATCGCGCTGCATCAGGCCAAGGGATACGAGGTGACGGTTGTTTGCCTGTCTTATGGCGAACGCGGCGAAAGTGCCAAGCTGTGGAAACAGGACGGCATGACGCTGGGCAAGGTTAAAGCCGCGCGGCGGATTGAGGCCGAAAACGCCGCCCGCGCGCTTGGGGTTACCGATATCCGGTTCTTTGATCTGGGGGATTATCCGCTCGATCTTGGGGCGGATGCCCGCGACCAACTGGTCGATGTCATCCGCGAGGTGCAGCCCGCCTTCATGATGAGCCACTCCCAGTGGGACCCTTATAACACCGACCACATGAACACGACGAAATTCGTGCTGGAATGCCGGATGGTGGCCCAGGCCTGGGGTCATAATCCGGGGCAAAAGGTGCTGGGCGCGCCGCAGCTTTACCTGTTTGAGCCGCATCAGAGCGAACAAATGCAATGGAAGCCCGATGTGTTTCTGGACATCACAGATGTCTGGGACAAAAAACGCGCGGCGATTGAATGTATGCAAGGCCAGGAACATCTGTGGAATTTCTACACCAATGTTGCGGAAAATCGCGGCAATCACTTCCGGCGCAATTCCGGCGGCATGGCAGGCGGGCGCGCAGCGAAATACGCCGAGGGGTTCCAATCGGTTTTTCCACGCACGGTGGACGAGCTGTGAACGTTGTCGTCCAGAATATCGAGCGGGCTGACGAGGCCGTAATCGACGGCTTGGCCAAATGCGGCGTGGCCACGGTGCACGAGGCGCAGGGGCGCAACGGCCTGCTGGCCGATTACATGCGCCCGATCTATAACGGCGCGCGTATTGCCGGGTCCGCCGTCACCATTCTGGCCCCGCCTTGCGACAACTGGATGCTGCATGTGGCGATTGAACAAGTGCAGGCGGGGGATATTCTGGTGCTGGGCACAACCTCGCCCTCCAATGCCGGATATTTCGGTGATCTGCTGGCGACCTCGGCCATGGCGCGGGGCTGTCGCGGGCTGGTTATTGATGCGGGCGTGCGCGATATTGCCGACCTCAAGGAAATGGGGTTTCCGGTTTGGTCCAAGGCGGTGTTTGCCCAAGGTACGATCAAGGAAACGCTGGGGTCGGTCAATGTGCCGGTGGCCTGCGCCGATGCACTGGTGAACGCTGGTGATATCATTGTTGCCGATGATGACGGGGTTTGCGTTGTGCGCCGCGATGAGGCCGCCGAGGTGCTGGCCAAAGCACAGGCGCGCGAGGCCAGCGAAGCCGCCAAGCGCGCGCGGTTTGAAGCCGGAGAACTGGGCCTTGATATGTACGACATGCGCAAGCGATTGGCCGATAAGGGCCTGAAATATGTCTGATGGAATTCCCTGCATGTGGATGCGCGGCGGGACATCCAAGGGGGGGTATTTTCTGGCCCACGACTTACCGGCGAGTGTGACCGCGCGCGACGAAGCATTGCTTGGGATCATGGGAAGCCCCGATGCGCGCCAGATCGACGGCATGGGCGGGGCTGACCCTTTGACCTCGAAAGTGGCGGTGGTGGCGAAATCGGCCCGCGTGGGGGTTGATGTGGAGTACCTGTTTTTGCAGGTGGTGGTCGATCAGGCGATTGTGTCTGACGCGCAAAACTGCGGCAATATTCTGGCTGGCGTCGGCCCATTCGCGATTGAACGCGGGCTTGTGCATGCACAAAACGACACCACCAAAGTTGCGATTTACATGGAGAACACCGGCCAGATTGCCGAGGTTGAAGTGCAGACCCCGAACGCTAAAGTGAGCTATCGCGGCGACGCGCATATCGACGGGGTTCCCGGCACCTCGGCACCGGTGCCGATTGAATTCAAGGATACGGCAGGCGCAAGCTGTGGCGCTTTGCTGCCCAG
>JAADIC010000300.1 GCA_013151535.1 Alphaproteobacteria bacterium
CCTCCGCTTCGGAGGGGGGTTAGGGGGGAGGAAAGTGCCGCAATCACATCGGTAATCGCGCTCAAAACACCATCCATATTCTCATTCACTTCATTATTCCAAAACCGCAGAACGCTCACATCACGCCGCACCAGATAGGCGGTTCTTTGCGCGTCTTTATCGGCCTCAGCCGCATGTTGGCCACCATCGACCTCAACCGCCAATTTCAACGAAGGCGCGTAAAAATCGAGGATGAAGCGTTTATCAAACACCAGTTGGCGGCGAAATCTGACACCCAAACGCTCGCGCCGCAGTTCTGCCCACAGCGCTGTTTCAGCCGGGGTCAAGGCGGCGTGCAATTCACGGGCGCGCCTCGTCATGCCGGGGCCGCGTGAAAACGCCTCCCCCTCAATCCCCCTCCGAAACGGAGGGGGAGGCGATGACGCCGAAATCAAAGCGCGCTTCCCCCCTGCGCTTCGGAGGGGGGCTAGGGGGGAGGACCGAGGTATCACCGATCAATCTCCCCGAAAACCACGTCAATCGAGCCGATAATCGCGCAACAATCCGCCAGTTGATGGCCGCGACACAGCATATCCATTGCCTGCAGGTGCAAATAGCCCGGCGCGCGGATTTTGGCCTTGTAAGGCTTGTTCGTCCCATCCGCCACCAGATAGACGCCAAACTCGCCCTTGGGGGCCTCCACGGCGGCGTAAACTTCGCCCGCTGGAACGTGGAAACCCTCGGTATAAAGTTTGAAATGGTGGATCAACGCCTCCATCGAGGTGGTGATCTCGGCCCGTTTCGGCGGTGTCAGCTTGCCGCGTGCCAACACGTCGCCATCCGCCTGATCGAGCTTGGCAATGGCTTGCTGAATAATCTTAACGCTCTCGCGCATTTCCTGCATCCGGCACAGATAGCGATCATAACAATCGCCATTTTTGCCGACCGGAATCTGGAATTCAAATTCATCGTAACATTCATAAGGCTGGGCCCGGCGCAGATCCCATGCCATGCCGGAACCCCGGATCATCACACCGGAAAAACCCCAATCGAGCGCGTCCTGCTTGCTGACAATGGCGATATCGACATTGCGCTGCTTGAATATCCGGTTTTCGGTGATTAGCCCGTCGATATCATCCAGAACGGCAGGAAATTCATCGCACCATGTCAGGATGTCGTCGGTCAGGCCGGCAGGCAGGTCCTGATGCACGCCGCCGGGGCGGAAATAGGCGGCGTGAAGGCGCGCACCACACGCACGTTCATAAAAGCACATCAGCTTTTCGCGTTCCTCAAACCCCCAGAGCGGCGGTGTCAGCGCGCCCACATCCATCGCCTGCGTCGTGACGTTCAGAAGGTGGTTCAGAATGCGGCCGATTTCGCTGTAAAGCACCCGGATCAGGCTGGCGCGGCGCGGAATTTCGGTATTCGTCAGCTTTTCAATCGCCAGACACCAGGCATGTTCCTGGTTCATTGGTGCCACATAATCCAGCCGGTCAAAAAACGGCAGGCTTTGCAGATATGTCCGGCTTTCCATCAGCTTTTCGGTGCCGCGATGCAACAGGCCGATATGCGGGTCACAGCGCTCGACAACCTCGCCGTCCAGCTCCAGCACCATGCGCAGAACGCCGTGGGCCGCCGGATGCTGCGGGCCGAAATTGATGTTGAAATTGCGAATTTTCTGTTCGCCGGTCAGAGAATCTGAAAAATTTCCATCAGCCATTAATGCAACTCCTTAGTATAGGAATTCTCGTAGTCACCCGACCATTTTGCGAAAGCAACAAACCAAAGAAGGAAGACGGTCCCGAGCACAGGAATAAGGAGAAGGAGCACCCAGATTCTCGATCTCCCAATTCTTCCCAATATGGCCCAAAACGGCGGTCCAATGAACAAAAGTAGGACAAAAAACCGGCCCAAAAATTGGCCCAAAACTTCTGGATCAAGAATCATTTCACGCCCTCCTCCTTCTCGTCACCCGGCAGGATGTATTTCGCACCCTCCCAAGGCGACATGAAATCAAACTGGCGGTATTCCTGAACCAGCGAAACCGGCTCGTAAACCACGCGCTTTTCCTTGTCGTCATAGCGCACCTCGGTATAGCCCGAGGTCGGGAAATCCTTGCGCAGCGGATAGCCGCGAAAGCCGTAATCGGTCAGGATGCGGCGCAGGTCAGGGTGGCCCGCGAACATCACGCCGTACATGTCGAAGACCTCGCGCTCGAACCAGTTGGCCGCCGGATAGATTGACGTGATCGAGGGCACCAATTCGCCATCGCGCGCACAGGCTTTCACCCGAATGCGGTGGTTCTGGTACATCGACAGGAAGTGGTAAACCACCTCGAACCGCTTATCACGCGTCGGGTAATCCACCGCCGTGATGTCGATCAGGGTCGAGAACCGGCATTCACTGTGGGTCAGCAGAAACTCGGCAAAGCCGACCAGCCGGTTCAGGGTGACGGTCACGCAGAGCTCGCCGCCGGTGATCGCGGTTGAGACCACCGCGTCTTCCTGTTTTCCCTGGATCAGGTCTGAAAGTTCCTGCAAGGCGTCGCTCATATCCTAGTTCCCGATCTATCGCGCAATCGTGCCGGTGCGGCGGATTTTGCGTTGCAGTTGCAAGATGCCGTAAAGCAGCGCTTCGGCTGTCGGCGGGCAGCCCGGCACATAAATATCCACCGGCACCACGCGATCACAACCGCGCACCACTGAATAGCTGTAGTGGTAATAGCCACCGCCATTGGCGCAGGACCCCATGGAGATCACATAGCGCGGTTCGGGCATCTGGTCGTAAACCTTGCGCAGGGCTGGCGCCATCTTGTTGGTCAGGGTTCCGGCCACGATCATCACATCGGACTGGCGCGGGGAGGCGCGCGGGGCGAAACCAAACCGTTCGGCATCATACCGGGGCATCGCCACATGCATCATTTCAACCGCACAACAGGCCAGACCAAAGGTCATCCAGTGCAAGCTGCCAGTGCGGGCCCAGTTGACTAAATCCTCAGACGAGGTCAGCAAAAAACCCTTGTCCTGCAACTGATTATTGAGCGCGACGGTTGATACGTCTTTATCAACGCCGGCGGTATTGCCTGAAGTCACGACCATTCCAGCGCCCCCTTCTTCCATTCGTAAGCAAAGCCGATGGTCAAGACGCCCAGAAACACCATCATCGACCAGAAGCCGAGCAATCCAACATGCTGGAAAGAGGCCGCCCAGGGAAACAGAAACGCCACCTCAAGGTCAAAGATGATGAACAGGATCGCCACCAGATAGAACCGCACATCGAATTTCATCCGCGCATCGTCAAAGGCGTTGAAGCCACATTCATAGGCCGAGATTTTCTCGGCATCGGGATGGCGCACCGCGATCACCAAAGCGGCGGCGATCAAGACGATGGCAAGGGCGATGGCAAGGCCCAGAAAGACGAGGATCGGAAGGTACTCTCTTAACAACTGGTCCAACGGTGGCTCCTCGATGCTAGGGCATGCAAAATTGTCTGCGTGATCTTTACGCCCGCCAATGGGGGAGGTCAACAGAACCCGTGACAGGAATCAGTGAAAATGCCGCAATTTGCGGCAAGCGGAATTGCACCCCCCTGCCCGCCTTTAGGTTGCGTTGGGGTGGGGGTTTGATTTCTTGCTATAGATAACTCCGGCCAAGGGCCATTTTGAAAAAATGCCAAGTGGAACGTTGTTTGGAGTCGCCCTAACCCGCCCCGGTCTTGATCCGCATCAAAATGATGAACTGCACCAAGGCCGCCACAGCCGAGATCGCAAAGATCAGGGTCAGCCCGCTCCAGACCGCCAGAACGCCCGCTAAAAGTGGCAACAGGAACGCAGGCGCGGTCAGGGCGTTGAAATAGCCGCTATAAGAGGGGCGCAGATCGTCGGGCGATATCTCCATCAGAAAGCCGATCACTGCGATTGTCAGCCCGTTGGCCAGTGCGCCCAAACCCATGAATATTGCAATGAACACCGGTAAGGTGCTGGTTGGGGCAGGCAAGCCCGTCATCACAAGGAACACGATCACCAAGGGCGGGATGATCCGCCCGAAAGCAATGGCGCGCAGCAGGCTGGCCTTGCCCAGATGATCGCCCCACCAGCCCCAGAGGAAATTTGACAGCAGCGCACCAAAGGTTTGCGCCCCCAGCAACAACGCCACACGGCCCAGCGAAAAGCCAACCAGATTGGCCTCTACCACATAAAACGGCATCGCCATCAGCACCACGCCGCCCATCCACTGGGCGTAAACGAACAGCCGGAAAGTTTTGTTGTCGCGAAACACCGTGACGCCCGCACGCAGATAGGCGAAAAAGCCGGGTTTCTGCGCGGAAATGCGCACCTGCTCCGGCTCACCGATCGAGGTGAACACAAAAGACGATACCAGCATCAGCCCCGACGCCATGGCGAATATCGCCGCGAAAGAGGCCGGAAAATCCCACGCACCAACCGCCTTGTCGGCAATCCACGCCACGCCCAGCGCCAGCACACCGCCGCCGAAAAACCGCGTTGCCAGCATGGTTGAACGCCGCGCACTTGGCACCGTGCGCGCCACGATATCGTTATAAGGAACCGCCACAATGCCGGAAATGAACGCATAGGCCACCCAAAGCACCATCACCACCGTGACCAGCGCTATGTGCGACAGATCCGCGCCCAGCGCCAGCACCAGCGCAATCAGCCCGATGCAAATCGCCCGGCCAAACGCGCCGATGATGTAAAACGGCATGGAAGACGCGGCGTTCTGCGCCAGAAACCCGACGAACAACTGCGGAAACAGCCAGCCGAAACGCAGAATCGCGGTGACCGCCCCCACCAGCACCGAGCTGCCTGAAAGCTGGTAAACCAGCGCCGACATGATAGTGGCACTATCCACCGCCGCCGAGCCTGCCTGAAAACTCACGCCCGCGATGATAACCTTGCGATAACCCTGTTTGTCGCTCATAGTCCGCTCCAATCCTCGGGGTTGACATAAAGGCCAAACCAGATCGACCAAAGGCCAAGCAGGATAAACACCGCCGCCAGAATATATTTTAATCGTAACGGGTTAGATTGCAAGCGTGTCAGGAATTTGCTGTTGCGCCAACCGGCATATTCCAACACCAATAGCGGCACCGACAGGGCCAGACCGAACAATCCCATCATCATGAAACCGGCCCCAAAACTGGCCGAGCCCGCGGTGACGCTGAACAATCCAAACACCAAAGGTGCGGCGCAAGCCGGGATATTCATACCGAACGCGACGCCCAGAACCATCGGATTTTTGGCATGTCGCCAGCTTTCCGGGGCCAGTTTGATACGTCGGGTGAAAATGCGGTGCCAGCCGGTCAGATAACCAAGCCCGATGGCCAGATAGACACTGCCAAAGAGCAACCAAAGGCCGGTTTGCACCCCGACCAGCCACCGGCCCAGCGCCACAAAACCGATACCGATCAAGCCCGTCATCAGGGCGCGCGTCAGAACAAAAACCATGATCGCGCGGAATTTCGCGGCCCGGCCGCCCTCACCCACCGTATTCAGAAACAACAAATGCGCCCCGATGGTGCACGGTTCGATAAAGCCGAGCAGCCCAAGCGCAATCGGCAGAAGGATCAGGGTCTCG
>JAADIC010000282.1 GCA_013151535.1 Alphaproteobacteria bacterium
AGATAGGCCAGAAGCGCGTTTTGCATCAGGCCGGTATTGCCGGGATCATTGATAAGCGCGCGGGCGTAATATTGGGCTGCTGCCGTGTAATCATTGTCATAATTCGCCTGATTGGCGGCTAGATAACTGCCGGCGAGGCCCTCGGCCCCCAGCGGGGCAACCGCCGCACCAAGGGCGATCAAAGAGGTGGCGGCTGCCAGCAGAACAGGCTTGATTATCGAAGTCACGTTGACAATTCTCCGGTCACTAAAACATGAAGGGCAAGCCTAATCGCCTGCCCCTCCAATGGCAATGCGCAGAGCACCGCAGCGCGGTGACTTTCCCGCGAGCATTCGTGTTTTGGCAGCTATCCGCCCAGCCGGATAATCGCGTCACATATTCGGGTAATTCGGCCCCTCGCCACCCTGCGGGCAAACCCATGTGATGTTCTGGCTCGGGTCCTTGATGTCACAGGTTTTGCAATGCACACAATTCTGCGCATTGATCTGAAAGCGCGGGTTTAAACCGTCATCGTCGCGGATCACCTCGTAAACCCCGGCCGGACAATAGCGTTGCGCCGGTTCGGCGTATTTTGGCAGATTGACGCTGATTGGGATGCTGGCATCGGCCAGTTGTAGATGGCAGGGTTCGTCTTCGGCGTGATTGGTGGCAGAAAAGCTGACATTGGTCAGGCGGTCAAAGCTCAGTACGCCATCCGGGCGCGGGTATTCTATGGGCTTGTGCTTGGCTGCGGGTTCCGTCGCCTCGGCATCGGACTTGCCGTGTTTGATCGTGCCAAACGGGTTCCAGCCGGTAAGGTTGGCAACCCACATGTCAAACCCGCCCAGCGTCAGCCCAGCCAGCGGCCCGAGCCTGCCATTCAGCGGTGCCACATTGCGCACCCGCTTCAGATCTTTGCCAATGGCACCTGTGCGCAATTCGGCGTCGTAATCCGGCAACTCATCGCCGGCGCGCCCATCCCTGATGGCGCGATAGGCCGCCTCGGCCGCCGCCTTGCCTGACAGCATGGCATTATGATTGCCCTTGACGCGCGGCAGGTTGACCAGACCGGCGGAACAACCCAGCAGCGCCCCACCCGGAAAGGTGGATTTCGGGATCGACTGGAAGCCGCCCTTGGTCACAACGCGCGCGCCGTAAGCGACGCGTTTGCCGCCTTCCAGAACCTTCGCGATATCGGGGTGATGCTTCCAGCGCTGGAATTCCATATAGGGGTAAAGATGCGGGTTCTTGTAGTTCAGATCGATGATATAGCCCACATAAACCTGATTGTTTTCAAGGTGATACATGAAAGACCCACCGCCAGTTTTCCAGCCCAGCGGCCAGCCCATGGTATGGGTCACCGTGCCTTCGCGGTGGTTTTCGGGCAATACATCCCAGATTTCCTTGATGCCAAGGCCGAATTTCTGCACATCGCACGCCGCCGCCAGATCGTATTTGGCAATCACCTGCTTTGACAACGATCCGCGCGCGCCCTCACTCAGGAAAACATACTTGCCGTACAGCACCATGCCCGGCTCGTAAGACGGCCCCGGCGTGCCATCGGGGTTCTTGCCAAACTCGCCCGCGACCACGCCGCGCAACTCGCCGCCGTCGCCATAAACCAGCTCGGAACAGGCCATGCCGGGGAAAATTTCGACCCCCAATTCCTCGGCCTGTTCGGCCATCCAGCGGCAGACATTACCCATGGAGACGATATACATACCGTGATTATTCATCAGCGGCGGCATCAGGAAATTCGGCAGGCGGATCGAGCCACCCTCGCCCAATATCAGGAAATTGTCCTTCTTGACCGGCGTTTTGACCGGCGCACCCTTGGCCTTCCAGTCGGGGATCAGCGCATCAAGGCCGGACGGATCAAGCACCGCACCCGACAAGATATGCGCCCCCACTTCCGAGCCCTTTTCCAGCACCACCACATCAAGATCGGCATCAAGCTGTTTCAGGCGGATCGCAGCCGAAAGGCCCGCCGGCCCCGCGCCGACGATCACAACATCATATTCCATGGATTCGCGTTCAATATCGGACATGCCATTTCCCCCAATTGCGCGAAATCCGGCTGGTCGCGCGTGTCAGTTTATCCCCACAATGCCTAGCCAAACCCTGCCTCTTCGTCAATCAGGACGCGACAGCATAAGCACCGCTATTGCGCGATTTTAGGCCTCAGACGCAGTCGCCACAGGCCGAGAACGACAGCAATCGAGAAATATCCGTCAATCGCGTAATGCCAGCCAAGATAGACCGACAGGAACAACACGATCAGCACATATATGCCAAACAGCAAACCAGCGACCGGGTGGCGCTCAAACGCGTAAACCGCGATCACGGCGGCCACCCCCACATGCACCGAGGGAAAGGCAGAAATCCCCGTTCCCAGCATCTGGTTTGTCTCGTCCAGATAACGCCACATCAAATCCTGCAAACGCCCGATACTGGCGTCAGCCAGACCGCTGGATTGCAAGGCGTCCATCAACCCTGCAAAGTCTTGCAGGCCTGTTAAACGCCCGAAATAAACCGGCCCGCCGGACATGCCGATCAGGGCCACAATATTGCCAAGCCCGACCCAGACAAACACATAAATCACCAGAAAACGCGCAACCCTTACCGGATTACTATCAAGCAGCACCAGAAACATCGGGAAAAACAGCGCGGGCAGAAACCACAGATCGTAATAGACAAGTTGCGGCAGATCAGGCGGGATGATCCCCGACAGTTTGTGCGTCAAAACCCACGGGTCAACGCCAAAATGCAGGCCCTTGTCAAGCCGGGCAAAAAACCGGTCGGCGTAATAGGGCAGAATTGACGGTAGCGTGGTTTTCACGGCGGAAAACGTGTAGGCAAACAACGCGTTCCCCGCCAGCGCATAGGCCAGCGCGCACAGCAGATCCAGCCGTGGACGATTGCGGTTCAAATAAAGCGCAAGCACCAACAGCCCAAGCAGCCACGGCAGAAACCCCAGCAGCAGCGACAAGTTGAAAAGCGGTGTCGCCAGCGTGTTCTTGAGCAGTTGAACGGGATCATCGCGAAACACCCAGACCAGCACCAGCATGGCCAGAAAATAGACCACCGAAAACCGGAAAAATCCCCGCAACGGAGCCGTCATGAACCCACCTCGTTTTTGGCGGATTCTAAGACCAGGTCAATCCACTATGCAACCGCAATCGACTTCAAACATTCAGCGATTCATCTTCCGGCGGGATCACCCCGAGCCTGCGCCCGAAATCAAGATAAGAATGTTGCCGCCGGTTTCGCAATTCACGGCGCACCTCGTCATGCTGGTCATAATCAAACGTCACGCCCACACCTTCAACGATCCGGTTCATCAGATTGAAAGCCGCACAAACCTGCACCGCCTCGTAAAGCGCCGCCTCCGACCAGCCCGCTTCAAACACCGCATCGGCATCGCCCTGCACCATCTTGGAGGGCAGCACCGTCAGCTTTTTGACATAGCGCATGACGGGTTTCAGGTTCTGGGTTACCGGCGCGGTATCGATATCAACCAATAGCGCGTCGACCACACCGCGCGCGATGCCGAAAACCTCGGAATAGACCCGGTGCGAGCCATAACAAAACGTGCAGGCATTCAGCCCCGAAACATAGGCCGCGATCAATTCCCGCTCGCCAATGGAAAATTCACCTTCCGCGCGTAAGATCCCCTCAAGATAGACCATCAATGGGCCGGCATTGTCAGGAAAATGCTGAAAGACGTCAGACAGGTGGGCCTCGGGCGGGAGCGATGGGAAAAGGGCCATGGGCGACTCGGTTTGGTTGCTGCAACAAGCCCCAGATTAACCGAAAACCGCCGATTTTCTTAATTCTTTCGCAAAACCGGCGGAATCCGTGCTGCAAGCGGGCGCGACTCAATGCGCTTTGACTTGCCCTTCACGCCCGTGAACCATATTGTCTGCGTTTGAGAAACCAACAAGGACGCCCCGTTCCGATGCAAAAAGTGCCTGTCACACCGCGTGGATTTAACGCCATGGATGCGGAATTGAAAACGCTGAAATCCAAAGACCGCCCGGCCGTGATCCGCGCGATTGCCGAGGCGCGCGAGCATGGCGATCTGTCGGAAAACGCCGAATATCACGCGGCGCGCGAACAGCAAAGCCATATCGAGGGGCGGATCAAGGAACTGGAAGGGCTAATCAGCCTTGCCGATGTGATTGATGTGTCAAAACTGAGTGGCTCGATCAAATTCGGCGCGACGGTCGAGCTGGTGGATGAAGACACCGACGTGGAAAAAACCTATCAGATCGTCGGTGAGCCTGAAGCCGATATCGACAAGGGCCTGCTCAATATCAAATCCCCCATCGCGCGCGCCTTGATCGGCAAGGAAGAAGGTGACAGTGTCGAGGTCAGAACCCCCGGCGGCACCAAAAGTTACGAAATATTAAGTGTGAAATTCATCTAGGAACAAGCGCAGCACCGCATGGAGCCTGAAAAACCCGAAGCCCCGCTCGATCTTGGCATCTATGGCCGTCAGGTCAAATCCAAGGTCGAAATTTCCGACATCGTCGCGGCGGTGCTCAGCCTGCTTTGGGTCGGGCTTGTGGCCGGGTTCTGGTTCTTTATCGGTATTTCCTCGGAACAGGGCGCGCCCGGTTTCAACCCGATGACATTCGTGATGACCATGGTGTCGATCCTGCTGCCGATCGGCCTGATCTGGGTCGCCAGCACCGGGGCCAAAACTGCGCGCGTCATGCGCGAAGAAGCGGCCCGCCTGCAAGCCTCGCTCGATGCCATGCGCCACGCCTATGTGTCGCACCAACAACATGCAGGCCAGACGATCAAGCCGTCGTTAGAGCGCCAGTTGGGCGAAATTGCCGCCTCGCAAAAACAGACCGAAGACGCCATTGCCACCTTCGCCTCGCGGCGTGAACATGCGACAATTGCCCCTTCAACCACCAAAGCCGCGCTTGGCAAAAAGCCGGAGCCCGAGGCCGAGGATCAGCCTTCGCTGGCGCTGGGCACACCCACCACGGAATTGGCCGAACCGATCACCATTGCCGAGTTTATCCGCGCCCTGAATTTCCCCGAAAACGAAGACGATATCGAAGGCTTCCGAACCCTGCGTCGCGCCCTTAATGACCGCGACGTGGCCAAAATGATCCGCGCCTCGCAAGACATCCTGACGCTGCTGTCGCAAGACGGCATCTACATGGACGATCTGCGCCCCGACAAACCCCGCGCCGAAACATGGCGGCGCTTTGCGGGTGGTGAACGCGGCCCGGCGGTGGCTGGCCTGGGTGGTATCCGCGACCGCTCCTGCCTTGCGCTTGCCGGTGGTCGGATGAAGCAGGATCCGGTGTTCAAAGACGCAGCGCATCATTTCCTGCGCCAGTTTGATACGGTCCTGACCGAGTTTGAAAACAACGCCACCGATCAGGAGCTGGTCGATATGGGCGAAACCCGAACCGCGCGGGCTTTTATGCTGCTGGGACGAGTGGCCGGGACGTTTGACTGAACAACGTGCTAGCGGGCTAGCGGGCTAGCGGGCTAGCGGGCTAGCGGGCTAGCGGGCTAGCGGGCTAGCGGGCTAGCGGGCTAGCGGGCTACTAGCGGAGAATCCTTATTTTTTGTTGTATGTCAAGGGGTTATAGCCTATTTCGCTTGATCGAAGTACGCGTTCACCCGGGCAAGTGAATTCAATTAAAGGTAGCGCGTTCTCAATCTACTCTAAATCCCGAAACTTCCGTAAGGTAGAAACCGCACCAAATCCCCCGGTTTCACCTCTTGCGCCTCATCGCCAAGTTCAACGAGACCATCCGCCCAACTCATCCCCGAAATCAGGCCCGAGCCTTCCGAGCGGAATGCCTCAACCCGGCCATCCGGCATAATTCGCGCCCGCAAATATTCCCGCCGACCGGCTTTCTTGGCCTTGGCAAATGCGGCAGGCACCATGAAGCCCTGCGGTTTTGCCCAATCGGCCCCGCCCAGTTGACCAAGGGCGGGTCGCGCAAAGATCAACGCGCAGATAAACGCCGCCACCGGATTGCCCGGCAAGCCGAAAATCGGCACGCCCTGCCACAGGCCCAACGCCAAAGGTCGCCCGGGTTTCAGGGCGATCCGCCAAGATTGTATCTGCCCTTCCGCCGCCAGAATGGCCGACATGTGATCCTCTTCCCCGGCCGAGGCCCCACCCGATGTCAGGATCGCATCCACCGAAGCGGCGGCGTGGTTCAGGCAATCGCGCAGATCATCACGATCATCCGCCGCATGGCCCAGATCGACCGCTTCAAAACCCCAACGGGCCAGCAACGCCAACAGCATCGGGCGGTTGGCGTCATAGATCTGGTCAGCCCGCGCGGGCACCCCCGCTTGTCGCAACTCGTCCCCCGTGGACAACACCCCGACCTTAAGGTGTTGATATACCTCAACTTCCCCCAGACCAGTCGCCGCCAGCAGGGCCTGATCTGGTGGTGAAAACCTGTGGCCTGCCTTAAACAGAACCGCGCCCGCTTTCACATCCTCGCCCGCATCGCGTGCATTGGCGCGCCGCTTCAGCCCTGCCTGAAAAGTGATCGCACCATCGCCAACACGCACATCTTCCTGCATCACCACGCTGTCGACCCCGTCCGGAAGCTGCGCACCGGTCAGGATACGAATGGCTGAGCCCGGCGGCACGGCCCCGTCAAAAGGCGCACCCGCTGCCGAGCGACCCGCGATGAGCGGCAAGGTCTGTTGCCCGTCACCTATCGCGTCAAACGCAAACCCATAGCCATCCACCGCCGAATTCGCCGTCGGCGGGTTGCCTCGCTTGGCCAAAACCTGCCGCGCCGCAACCCGCGCCGCGACATCGCCAACCGGCAAGGTTTCCGTGCCGACAACACAGTTCAAACGCGCCTTCAACAACTCAAGCGCTTCATCCACCGGCGTCCAGTTCACGCCAGGCGGCAGAGCAAAACAATCGTCTTTCAATGTCGGAGGTTTCATGGCGTCAGTCCGGTGAAATCCAGAATGAAATCGGCAATCGCCACCGTGTCATCAAGCTCCAGCACCGGCTGGCCAATCTCGTCAAGACTGACATCACTGGCAACAGCCACGATGGTTGGATCATCTTTAGCGATCAAAGGCTGGCCCGCCACGTTGCGATGGGCCTCGATCTTGGCGTGTTCATCACGTTTGTAGCCCTCGATCAGCACTAGATCGACCGGTGCCAGATGGGCCAGCAATTCGGCCAGCGAAGGTTCCTGCGCGCGCACCTCGTGCATAAGCGCCCAGCGTTTGCGCGACGACAGCAAAACCTCGTTGGCACCGGCCTCGCGGTGGCGAAAACTGTCTTTGCCCTGATGGTCCACGTCAAAAGAATGATGCGCGTGTTTGACGGTTGAAACGCTGATGCCGCGCCCGGTGATCTCGGCCACGAGGCGCTCCATCAGGCCGGTCTTGCCATTGTTTTTCCAGCCGACGATGCCAAATATTTTCACGCCTTTCCCTCCTTCAATATCCGCTCCGCTGCCAGCATATCCTCTGGTGTATTGACGTTAAAGAACGGATCAAACGGCGCTGCGGAAAACGCGGCCATGGTGGCGTTATGGCGATCGGTCCAGTCAACAACCTTGCGGGTTCCATCTGCCAAGGCCGCTCGCAAATCCTCGCGCAGATCAACCGGCCACAGCCCGAAAGTCGGCTGACGCAGCAGGCCGCGTTTGGGGTGAGGCGTAGCGGCAAGGGCAATCGGGCCACCCGCCGCTTGCAGTTTTTCAACCAGATCGTGCGGGAAGAACGGTGTGTCCGCCGCCGCCGTCACGATATGATCCGCCCCCTGCTCCGCCGCCCAGTCCAGCCCCGCCAAGACGCCTGCCAGCGGCCCGGCAAAACCGCTAATTGAGTCCGAGATCACAGGCAAACCAAACGCCTCGAATCGTGTGGGATCGCCATTGGCGTTCAACGCCAGCCCGGCCACTTGCGGGGCCAGCCGCGCGACCACCCGCGCCAGCAATGTCCGCCCGCCCAGCATCAGCAGCGCCTTGTCGCCACCGCCCATGCGCCGCGCCTGCCCACCGGCAAGGATGACACCCAGCGGTTTCACGCCCGTGCCCCTTTGCGCCGTGATTTGCCACTTTCCTCGGCCACCTGATCGGGATCGGCATCCCAAACCAGACGCCCCTCACCACTCAAACAGACAAACCGTTTGCCGCGCATACGCCCGATCAATGTCAGGCCAACTTGGCGTGCAATCTCCACACCCCAAGCCGTAAAGCCCGAGCGCGAGGCCAGCACCGGAATGCCCATCATCGCGGTCTTAATCACCATTTCCGAGGTCAACCGCCCGGTCGTATAAAGGATCTTGTCGTCAGCCTGCGCACCTTCCAGCAACATCCAGCCCGCAACTTTGTCGACCGCATTATGCCGCCCCACATCTTCCATATAAACCAGCGGCTGATCGCGGTGGCACAGAACCGTTCCGTGGATCGCACCGGCAGTCAGATAGAGGCTCGGCATTGTGTTGATCCGATGCGCCAGCGCGTAAAGCCACGAGGTCCGGACCTCGCCCTTGGGCAGGGTCAGCCCCTCCAGCCCCTCCATCATATCGCCAAACACGGTGCCAACCGCGCAACCACTGGTGCGAGTCTTTTTCTTCAGCTTATCCTCGAAATTCGTTTTCACCGCCGTGCGGATGACGATGGTTTCAAGCTCCTCGTCATAATCAATGCCGGTGATTTCGTCACCCACCGACAGCATGCCCTGATTGCGCAGAAAGCCCAGCGCCAGATAATCGGGATAATCGCCAATGGTCATGGCGGTGACGATCTCCTGTGAATTCAGGAAAATGGTCAACGGGCGCTCTTCAACCACCGACAGATCAACCGCCGCGCCCGTGTGATCTATACCACTGACCGCGCGGGTCAGGTGTTCGTTATCGGGATCAGGCGCGATCACAAGATTTGATAGGTCAGTATGATTTACCAAATTGACAGCCTCCGAGATTCTACCTAACCCTTGGCCTGATTAACCTAGAGCTTACCCATGACCAGCACCAACCCAAAATCCGCCTTTCTGTCCGGTTTTCGCGACGGCAGCCCGTTTATTCTGGTGGT
>JAADIC010000057.1 GCA_013151535.1 Alphaproteobacteria bacterium
GGCCCCAAGCCGCAGATTTGCCCGGCGGAACCGCGCCAGATAGCGCCGGACGAAAAGAACGTCACCGGTTTTGTGTTCAAGGTGCAGGCCAATATGGACCCCAAACACCGCGACCGCGTGGCCTTTGTGCGCCTCGTGTCCGGCCACTTCAAACGCGGCATGAAACTGACCCATGTGCGCTCCAAAAAGCAGATGGCGATTTCAAATCCGGTGCTGTTTCTGGCCAGTGATCGTGAACTGGCGCAAGAGGCCTGGGCGGGTGACATTATCGGCATCCCGAACCACGGCCAGTTGCGCATTGGCGATGCGTTGAGCGAGGGTGAAAACCTGCGTTTCACCGGCATCCCGTCCTTTGCGCCCGAGCTTTTGCAATCGGTGCGCGCCGCTGACCCGATGAAGGCCAAGCATCTGGACAAAGCCCTGAACCAGTTCGCCGAAGAGGGGGCTGCCAAGCTGTTCAAGCCGATGATCGGGGCGGGCTGGATCATCGGCGTCGTCGGCCCCTTGCAATTCGAGGTTCTGGCCAGCCGGATCGAGCAGGAATACAATCTGCCGGTGCGCTTCGAGCAAACCCAGTTCAATTCCGCCCGCTGGCTGACCGGCCCCAAAGACATTCTTGACGGTTTCATCGCGGCCAATCAGGGCCACATGGCCAACGACCACGATGGTGATCCTGTCTACCTGACGCGCCTGCAATGGGATATCGACCGGGTCGAGCGGGATTACCCCGCGCTGACATTGGCGGCAATCAAGGAGATGCAGGTTTAATTCTTCAGCCTGATCCGCTTGGGCCTCGGTACATTGGTGCGCTTAACCATGACCTGTTCGCGTTTGTTTTTGCGTCGCCGCAGGCGTGGCACCAGAAACAGGAAGATGCCGGACAGGCCAAAGATCACCATGGCCCCGGCGGTGATATCCGCCAGCCAACTGCCGAGCCCACGCGTCAGCCAGCCGCGTTTGTGGATGGCGCGAAAGGCCGATCCCCAATAGATTTTGGTGTCCAGCAGGCGGCCCTCGGGGTCAAACGTCTTGCGGGTGAAACGGGTTTTGACCCAGTAATGGCCGGTTTCGGCGGCCACGATCACCCGGCCGCTGGCGCCATCAAACATATGCACCGGGCGCTTGTGATATTTGGTCTTTTTGTTCACCTTGAAAGTGTCACCCGGAAATACCGCCACCGCTACGGCCCGGGCCGCCTCAAGATCCATGGCCTGAGGGTTGGGCCAATCGTCAAACAGGGCTTCGTCATAGGTGCTTGCGGGCAGCCAGCTTAAAACCAGCTTGCTGTGGTTCAGGTAAAGCCCAGTCAACCCGATCATAATGATCCACGGCATGACGAGAAAGCCTAGCCATCCGTGGATTTTACGAAGGAGTCTGATCACTTGCCTATTTCACTCTGCTCGCGGGCTATGCGCCCTGCTATTTGGGTTTAACCACACCTGCATGGCTTTCCTATCCGATAATTCCGCGCAGTGCCAGAAAATCCACATCAACTTATCGCCAAAAATTTGCCCGCCAGCGCGGATTGGGCGCGCACGGGCAAAGATGTGATCCCGGCTGCTCTTTCCGGCGTAAGGTTTTACGCCATTTGCGCCCGGAAAATGCCAAAGCATTATTGCCAATATGTCACGTTTTCGCCATATCCGAGCGGTTTTTGCGTCCATTTCGGAAACAATCATCCGATTTCCTCGCAATTGGTCAAATGATTGTATGCCGCGTTGACCTTTTGGGCTGTTTTGACTAGGAAAGCGCCGTGAACATGCGCGTTTGCGTGACAATTCAGCATCGGCGGTTTTGAGGACGGTTTTGAAAACTGGCTTCACCGCAACAATCGGGATCATATGACAAAATTCACCGACCTGAACCTGGACCCCAAGGTTCTAAAAGCCATTGAAGACACTGGTTACGAGACGCCCACGCCGATCCAGGCGCAAGCCATTCCGTTCGCGCTTGAAGGGCGCGACGTTTTGGGGATTGCCCAGACCGGCACCGGCAAAACCGCCTCGTTCGTTTTGCCGATGATTACCATGCTCGGCAAGGGCCGCGCCCGGGCGCGCATGCCGCGCTCGCTTGTGCTGGCCCCGACGCGTGAACTGGCCGCACAGGTCGCCGAGAATTTCGAGGCCTATGCCAAATACACCAAGCTGACCATGGCGCTGCTGATCGGCGGCGTCAGTTTCAAGGATCAGGATCGCCTGATTGATCGCGGTGTCGATGTGTTGGTCGCAACCCCCGGCCGCCTGCTGGATCATTTCGAGCGCGGTAAACTGATGCTGACCGGCGTGCAGATCATGGTGGTGGACGAGGCCGACCGGATGCTTGATATGGGCTTCATCCCCGATATCGAACGCATTTTCAAGCTGACGCCTTTCACCCGCCAGACCCTGTTTTTCAGCGCCACCATGGCGCCTGAGATTACCCGCATCACCCAGGAATTCCTGCACAATCCTGAACGTGTCGAAGTGGCGCGCCAGGCCACGACCTCGGAAACCATCATCCAGGCGGTCTGTGTGTTCAAACCGTCGCGCAAGGATCGGACCGCCAGCGAGAAACGGGACCTTCTGCGCGCCTTTATTGAAAGCGAAGGCGATAAGGTGACAAATGGCATCGTATTCTGCAACCGCAAGGTCGATGTGGATATCGTTGCCAAGTCATTGAAAAAGCATGGATTTAATGCTTCGCCCATTCACGGCGATCTTGAACAGTCGGTGCGCACCCGCACCCTGAACGGATTTCGCAATGGTGATATCCGGTTTTTGATCGCCTCTGATGTGGCGGCGCGCGGCCTTGATATTCCCAATGTCAGCCATATTTTCAACTTCGATGTGCCGATCCATTCCGAGGATTATGTGCATCGCATCGGGCGCACCGGGCGTGCCGGGCGCGAAGGCCACGCCTTCATGCTGTGTCCGGTTCATGACGAAAAATACCTCAAGGCGATCGAGGCGTTGGTCAAACAGGATATCCCGCGCGTTGCGGCACCCGGAAGCGTTAAACCTGCTGCAAAGGCGGAAAAGCCGGTGGAGGATAAGCCTGCCAAGGCGAAATCGACCCGTTCGCGCAAAGCTGCAAAACCGGTTGACGATACGCCAGTGCAAGAGGTTCGCGTTGCCGAAAAGCAGCCCGAGGCCAACAAATCCACCCCGAAAAAAGAACCGCGCAATCGCGGTCGCAGCCGCCAGGGCAATAATTCGGTGGTTGGCATGGGCGACCATGTTCCGGCGTTTTTGCAACGCAGCTTTTAGGCAATCCCCTGATCCGGACCTTCTGTGGTGACTATAACCCATATGGAGGTTTTGCGGTGAAGGAGGAACCGCGGGAAATACTCTCCCGCGGCTCCCTGGGGGGTTTACCGAAATCCGACTTGCTTCAGCAGGGCCGAGGCTTCGTAAGATTTCAGCGACATCCGGCTTGCGACAGCCGAAACCTGGTGTTCGGAAACAATTTCTGGAAACAGCTCGATGATTTCGGCGCGGCTTTCTTTGGCCAGTGCATCAAGCGTGGTTGAATTGATATGCAGACTTTCTGAAGGAATACCTTCGGAATAGATCACCTCGTGGCTGTCAAACAGGATGTGGAAATACTCGACCACACCACCTTCGCGCCGGTAAATCGTATCGCTGTTAACCAGATCACGCGCCTTGACCAACACCTCAAGGCTGCCCAGCATCACCTCGGCGCGCCAGTCCGAAATCAGCATCCGGTGTTGCTGGCTGACGATCAGATCGCTGTGATTGCCAAGCGCGCCCTTGCTGATGATGATCGGGGCCAGATGGCCGAACGCCCGCGCCGTGCGCCCGCCGATCCAGCGCACCGGCTGTGCGCCATTGTCGCGGGTCAGAACCATATCGCCCTCAACCAGATCCTCGATCAGTTTTTCCTGTCCGTCGGCCATGCGAATGGCGGTGCCACGGCTGAAACAGACACAGGTGTAATCGGAATAATCGAAATCACCGGGGTCGATATCGGCGTCGATCAGGGTGTAATCCATGTCCGGGGTCAGCGGGCTGAGCGGCAGGAAATATTCGCCCGACCAGTCATCGGCCCCTTCATCGGTGTTGTTGATGATTAAAACTTCAACGGTTGAGCCATCGCTGCCCATGAATGTCAGGCGGCTTTCCAGTTCAAGCCCGTCCCCAAGTGCGCCGATTTCCGAACCTGCACCAACGGATTGGCCCGAAACATTGTCTTCAAAATGATCGCTTGAATTGCCCGCGCCGTTGCCGTTGTCATCGACGATCAGATCATAGGCGGTAGAGGTGCTCGAAAACACATAAACGTCACCAACCTCGGAATCAGAGGCGTTGGTGATCGGTTCACCCGCGTTCACGCCCGAGCTGACCAAAAAGTCCGACCCGTCATAGATGTCACAGATTTGGTGGTCATTTGATGTAGAACTCATCTGGAATGCGCCATGTTCTCTCAAAGGTATGGCAAAGCCCGTTCGGATTGCGCGTCCCAGCGCTGCCCTAGGCGATCCCCACCACCACGGTTGATATCAAAACTAAGGCGAAATCGGATAAAAGTCAATAAATCAGACACTTCGGGGGCGTAATTAAGGTATTGTCTCAAGTAGCGAAACAATGCCCGGGATTTCCGCGTTTCGTTTTGCAATCAACCGCAACTATATGTCATTGTGGTTGTATTGCGCGCCGATCACTCGGTTTCCATGCGAGAGGCGCAACAACCCGTTGCCGAAATATTAACGAATTTGTGCCAATTGTGGCGGGAATTCTGTGGATAAGTGATTCGCCGCCACTTGTTTGCAAACCGCCCAACCCGGCGCTTGACGGCGCGCTCTGCCTGCCTGATGATCCCGCCAAATCTTCAGGAAAGGGGCCGTTATGGAACTCGGGATTCGTGGAAAATGGGCGATTGTTTGTGCCAGCTCCAAAGGGCTTGGCCGTGGCTGTGCCGAGGCTTTGGCGGGGGCAGGTGTCAACCTTGTAATCAACGCCCGGACAGAGGCACCGTTGATCGCGGCGGCCGAGGCTATTGCGGCGACGCATGGCGTTAAAGTTATTCCGGTTGCCTGCGATATCACCACCGAAGATGGCCAAGCCAAGGTTCTGGCGGCGTGCGAGGCCCCCGATATTCTGGTCAACAACGCTGGTGGCCCGCCCCCCGGCATGTGGTCTGATTGGCAGCGCGCGGATTTCATCAAGGCGCTGGACGCCAATATGCTGACGCCGATTGCCCTGATGAAAGCGGTTCTGCCGGGCATGATGGCGCGCGGCTGGGGCCGCATCATCAACATCACCTCGCAATCGGTGAAATCGCCGATCGCGGTGCTTGGCCTGTCCAATTCCGCCCGCGCCGGGCTGACGGGCTATGTGGCGGGAACCTCGCGCCAGGTTGCGGGTTCTGGTGTGACCATCAACAACCTGCTGCCCGGTATCCATGCCACGGATCGGGCGATCTCGCTGGATAGCGGCGTGGTTGAAGCCCAGGGCATCAGCATGGATGAAGCGATTGCACAGCGCTGCAAAACCATTCCCGCCGGACGCTATGGCAAGCCCGAGGAATTCGGCGCGACCTGTG
>JAADIC010000125.1 GCA_013151535.1 Alphaproteobacteria bacterium
GGGATTTGATGGTGACCGAGGGGCCACCGGCAAAAGACACGCTTTCGATCACATCCGGGTAAAGTGTGCCCTGGGCCAGGAACCTCGCACCACCAACCTCGCCCGCATGCTTTTGAAATACATCAATAAACAAGCGCCCGATGATCTTGCGTTTGGTTTCGGGGTCGGATTGGCCGTCAAGCTCGCCGAGAAACAATTCCTGCTCGTTCGCGTGGATCAGCGGCATGTTATAGTGGTCGCGGAACATGGTCAGAACCTCGTCCGCCTCACCCTGCCTGAGCAGGCCGTGATCGACAAAAACGCAAGTTAACTGATCGCCGATCGCCTCGTGCAGCAGCACCGCCGCGACCGAGCTGTCAACCCCGCCAGACAGGCCACAAATGACCTTGGCATCGCCCACCTGCTCGCGGATTTTGCGGATCGCTTCGCCGCGATACGCGCCCATGGTCCAGTCGCCCTTGAAGCCCGCCAAAGCCACGAAATTGGCATAAAGGGCAGCACCTTTGGGGGTATGATGCACCTCGGGGTGGAACTGCACCGCATAGAAATTGCGCGCAGGATCGGCGGTTATGGCAAACGGCGCGTTGGGCGAGGTGCCGTAAACCTGAAAACCGGGCGCGAGGGCTGAAACATGATCGCCGTGGCTCATCCAGACTTGCTCGTTACCCTCGCTGAACCAGCCGTCCAACAGCGGCAGCTTGGCCTCAGTCGGGGTGACAAATGCGCGGCCAAATTCGGCGGTGCCGTGGCTGCGCTCGACCTTGCCACCAAGGCATTGCATCATCACCTGCTGGCCGTAACAAATGCCCAAGACCGGCACGCCCAGCGTGAACACCGTTTCCGGCGGCATCGGCGCACCATCGGCAAAAACCGAGGCCGGGCCACCGGACAGAATCACCGCCTTGGGGGCGAAATCGGCCAGAAAACCGTCATCAACCTTGTTGAACGGGTGAATTTCACAATAAACATTCAGTTCGCGCAGGCGTCTTGCGATCAACTGGGTGACCTGGCTGCCGAAATCAATGATAAGAAGGCGGTCGTGACTGGTGTTGCTCATGCTTGCGGTTCCTAGGTTCTGATCGGTGCAAGCGCAAGGGGTCGGGGGCGGACCATGTCGCTTTGCGCCGCAAATCGCCGTAATTTTGAGTCTGTGCAGGCTAAAACCCAGCTAAACAGGGGTATTCCCGAACGCGAAAGGTTGAGCCGATGCCCGAAACTGCTGTCAGAACCCGCCGAACCCGTGCTGGAGGTGGCGCTGCGCGTCGGGCCGAGCGCACGGCCCCGCGTCACGAGGCAGCCAAGTTCATCACCCGCAACATTCCGAATTTCGAAATCCTGAATGACGAGGCGCTTGAGATCATCGAGGCCAATGCCGAAACCGTTCTGGAAGAAATCGGCGTCAACTTTGTTGATAATCCGGCGGCGCTTGAAACATGGCGGCAAGCCGGGGCCACGGTTGAGGGCGAGCGGGTGCATATCCCGCGTGGTCTTGCCCGCAAGCTGTGCGCAACCGCGCCGTCGTCCTACATCCAGCATGCCCGAAATCCTGAACGCAATGTGGAAATCGGCGGCAAGACCATGGTGCTGGCCCCGGTCTATGGCCCGCCATTTGTGCGCGATTTCAAGGGTGGGCGGCGCTATGCCACCATCGCGGATTTTCAGAAATTCGTGAAGCTGGGATATATGTCGAAATGGCTGCACCATTCTGGCGGCACTGTGTGTGAACCCACTGATATTGCAGTGAATAAACGCCATTTGGATATGCTTTACGCGCATATGACCCTGTCAGACAAACCCTATATGGGCTCGGTCACCGAACCATCCCGGGCCGAGGACTCGGTGGCTATGTCAGAGATATTGTTTGGCAAGGATTTCGTGGCCGAAAACACCGTGATGACCTCGCTTATCAACGTCAATTCACCGCTGACATTTGACTCTATCATGATGGGTGCGCTCGAGGTTTATGCGCGCGCGGGGCAAGCCTGTATCATCTCGCCCTTTATCGTTGGTGGGGCGATGGCACCGGTTTCGGTGGCCGGAACCCTGACGCAGGTTCTGGCCGAGGCGATGGCGGGGATCGCCTATAGCCAGTTGATCCGCCCGGGTGCGCCGGTGATTTTCGGGGCGTTTGTGACCTCGATCGACATGAATTCGGGCGCGCCGACTTTTGGCACGCCGGAGGCCAGTAAAATCCTTTACGGGGCCGGGCAATTGGCGCGCCGTCTGGGGCTGCCGTTCCGTTCAGGTGGCGGATTATGCGGCTCAAAACTGCCGGACGCGCAGGCGGGCTATGAAACCGCCAACACCCTGAACGCGGCCTTGCTGGGCGGGGTGAATTTCTGCCTGCACGCTTGCGGTTGGCTCGAGGGTGGGCTGGTGGCCAGCTTTGAGAAATTCGTGCTTGATGCCGATCAGCTTGGGGTTCTGCATTCCATCGCCGCTGGCATTGAGATGGATGAAAACGCCCAGGCCATGGGTGCGATCCGCGAGGTTGGCCCGGGCGGCCATTACCTTGGCTGCGCCCACACCCAGGCCAATTTCAAATCCGCGTTTTGGCGTTCTGGCGTGCTGGATTATAAGCCGTTCGAGCAATGGGATGAAGAGGGGGGGCGGGATTCAATGCAACTGGCCCATGCAAAGGTTGAGCGCATGTTGTCCGATTATGTGCAGCCAGCCCTTGATCCGGCCATTGACGAAGCCTTGAAAGCCTTCGTTCAGGCCCGCAAGGACAGCGCGCCTGATGCGTTTGGCTAAAGCGTTTTCAGGCCGTGGTTTTGCGGCTTAGAAACGTCGCTTCGGCCACCAGAGCGGCCAGAATTTCGACGTGTTTTGTTATGCTATAGGTTGCGTGGCCGGCTTGGCGCGTGGCCTCGATATCCTGCTCCATGGCCAGCAATCTTGGCATGGTTTTGCCCGGATTGGGTAATTTTCCAGCCCGCAGCAACCGCTTGAGGTCGCGGTCACGACGGTATTCCGAAGCCGCGATACGAGCGGCGCGGATCAGGATGCGGGGGCGGCGTAAAGTGTTGAAAATTGATAAGACATCGGTCATGGCAGGCTCCTTCAAGCGATAGTCGCAACCATGACATGGCTTTCGGTTCTGTTGCGAAATGGGCCAAACAGCGCGCGGTGCGTCGCTTATTGTTTCCAAATTGGCAACAATAAGCCGTTATCAAGACAATTTTAACGAAATGATAAACAATCAACCCTAGGCAGAGCACTTGATTAGCTGTGGGAGCGGAAATATGAAACATATTTCAGACTTTGAATCCGGGAATTCTGCAAGCCGTGAATTACCCGATTGGGTGCCCGATGATGCGCGGGCCTATCTTGAACATGTAACAAACGGGCGCTCCATGCGCGATGTGGCGCGCCAAAAGGGTGGGCATGCTTCGACCATTTCGCGCCATGTGCAAAAGCTGGAGGCCAGGCGCGACGACCCGCTGATTGACGCCATGTTGAGCGAGCTTGAAAAGGCCGTGCAAAGCAATCAACGCGCCAAAGTTGCCCATGATCGCGAATTGATGTCCGAGGCGCGCCGCCTGCTGCGCCGCCTGTGCGAATCCACCGCCTTTCTGGTCATGGCGGCCAATATGGACAAGGCCGCGATCATGCGCGAGGTCAGCCCCGGCCATCCGGTGCGCACGGCGACGCTGGAGCGTCATATCGCCGAGGCGTTTGCCCTGAAGGACTGGATAGAATGTTTTCGCCGCGGCAAGGTGCGCTCGTACCGGATCACCTGTGCCGGGCAGGCGGCGCTAAAGCGGATTCTCAGCGCGGAGACAGCACAGAGCGGCTTTGCCGAGGCCACGACCCCGTTTCAGGAGCAGCACAAAATCTGGGGCGAACGCCGGCAGGCTGTCGGGGTTGAGCAGAGGCCAAAACGGGTGCGTTATAATCTGGCAGAAAGTCCGGTGACGGCGTTGGGGCGGCGCATCACCCAGAACTGGGACCGGTTCCTGACGATGGGGCGGGTTGGCGGTGGTGCAGGTGATAGCGGCCCGGCGGCGGGGCCAGGTGATGCGCGCGCGCGGGTGGCCTGCGCCCTCAAGGCGCTGGGGCCGGGGCTTGGCGATATCGCGCTCAGATGTTGTTGTTTTCTGGAGGGTATGGAGGCGGCGGAAAAACGCATGGGCTGGTCGGCGCGCTCGGGTAAAATCGTGCTCAGAATCGCGCTTCAGAGGTTACAACAGCATTATGACGCCGGAAACTAACGGGTGTTTTCCGTCAAACGTCGCCGCACATAGCTGTCAACCGAGCTTGTGAGGGTCTCCATATGGGGCTCCTCAAAGAAGTGACCGGCACCATCGACCATTTCATGGGTGACGGTGATGCCCTTTTGCTCGTGCAGCTTTTCAACCAGTGCATCCACGTCAGCCGTTGGTACCACACGGTCGTTCGAGCCGTTGATGATAAGCCCCGAAGACGGGCAGGGGGCGAGAAAGCTGAAATCATACATATTGGCGTTGGGCGACACGGTGATAAAGCCCGAAATTTCCGGGCGGCGCATCAAAAGTTGCATACCAATCCATGAGCCAAACGAAAAACCGGCAACCCAGCAATGTTTGGCATTGGGGTTCAGGTGTTGCAGATAATCAAGCGCTGCGGCGGCATCCGAAAGCTCGCCCACGCCCTGATCGTATTCACCTTGCGAGCGGCCAACGCCACGAAAATTGAACCGCAACACCGTGAAACCCATACGATAAAACGTGTAATGCAGGTTATAAACCACCTTGTTGTTCATGGTGCCGCCAAATTGCGGATGCGGGTGCAGGATGATGGCAATCGGCGCGTCTTTGGCTTTTTGCGGGTGGTAACGGCCTTCCAGACGTCCGTCGGGGCCGGGGAAAATCACTTCGGGCATAGGGCGTAAAGGCTCCGGTTTTGCGGGGTTACCGGGTGGCGCATCAAATACTTGACGAAATCCCTCGGATAACCTAGAACAATTCTAAATCAGGGCAATTCGCCCATGTCACTTATCAACGCAGTTAAGGTGTGCAAGCGCGCACGTCAACTCCGCGTGAGGTCTTAAAGCCATGAAACTCAGCACCAAGGGCAGATATGCAATGATCGCGCTGGCCGATCTGGCCGAGAACGGGTCTGAAACATTGACCTCGCTTGGCGAAATATCGGCCCGTCAGGATATCTCGCTGGCCTATCTGGAGCAGCTTTTCGTCAAACTGCGCCGGGCCGGTATCGTCGAAAGCGTGCGCGGGCCGGGGGGTGGCTATCGGTTGGCCAAAAGCACCGATGCCATTCGGGTTTCGGAAATCCTGACGGCGGTGGATGAAAGCATGGATGCGCTGGCCAAGGGGGCCGGGGCAAGCGGGGCCTCGAGCGGCTCACGCGCCCAATCGGTGACCAACCGGTTCTGGGAATGCCTGTCGGCCAATGTCTACGTTTTCCTGCATCAGGCGCGGCTTTCGGACATCATCGACAACCAGATGGCGCCGTGCCCGGCGGTGCCGAACCTGCTCCAGATGGTGGATGACGAATGAGCCGGACCTACCTTGATTGGAACGCCACTTGCGGGTCGAGGCGCGTGACGCGATGCTGGCGGCTATGGCGGTTCTGGGCAACCCGTCCAGCGTGCATGGCGAAGGCCGCGCGGCCAAGGCGATTGTCGAAAAGGCGCGCGCGCAGGTGGCCAAGGCTTTCGGGGCAATGGCGGCGGATATCGTGTTCACCGGCAGCGCCACCGAGGCGGCGGCATTGGCTTTGCGCGGGCGTGGATTGCACTGTCCAAGGGCGAGCATGATTGTATTACCGCCTGGTGTGATGAGGATTTAGCCATTGATAATAATGGCTTGATCAGGGACATTGATGCAAAAACCAGCACCTTGCAAGCGGTTAACAGCGAGGTCGGGGTGATCCAGTCACTGCCCGATGGCCTAGCGGTTTCCGATTTTGTGCAAGCCTTTGGCAAGCTGCCAACCGGCTTTGACTGGTCGGGCGTCGACATGGCGCTGTTATCGGCCCACAAGATCGGCGGGCCTGCGGGCATCGGCGCGCTGGTGCTCAAACAGGGCCTTGAAATTCCGGCCCAAATCAAAGGCGGTGGGCAGGAGCAGGGGCGGCGCGCTGGTACCGAAAACCTGATCGGCATCGCCGGATTTGGTGCGGCGGCCGAGGCGGCGGCGCGGGATCTGGATGCTGGCATCTGGGCCGATGTCGAAAAGCGGCGCGACGGGTTCGAGGCGCGCCTTCAGGCCGAAGCGCCAGACGTTCTGATTTTTGGCAAGGACGTCAAACGCCTGCCCAATACCAGCTATTTCGCCATACCCGGCTGGAAGGGCGAAACCCAGGTGATGCAGATGGATCTGGCCGGTTTCGCGGTTTCCGCCGGTTCGGCCTGTTCATCCGGCAAGGTCAAAGCCAGCAAGGTTTTGCTGGCCATGGGGCATGATGAAGTGACCGCCGCCAGCGCCATTCGGGTGTCCATCGGCCCCGCTACAACCGAACAAGACCTGACGCAATTCGCCGATGTCTGGTTGGCCCATTACCACCGATTTGTCGCGCGCGCGGCTTGATTTGCTTACGAAGGACGGAAAATGAACACGAGTGTTGACAAGGTGCAGGTCAAGGAAGGCGTCGATCAGGATACGGTCGATGCGGTTCAATCCGTTGGCGAGAAATACAAATACGGCTTTGAAACCGATATCGAGATGGAGTTCGCCCCCAAAGGCGTGAACGAGGACATCGTGCGCCTGATTTCGGAAAAGAACGAGGAGCCGGAATGGATGCTTGACTGGCGTCTGCAGGCGTTCGCCCGTTGGCAACAGCTTGAAGAACCCGACTGGGCCATGGTGCATTATCCGAAAATCGACTTTCAGGATATCTACTACTATGCCCGCCCCAAGTCCATGGAAGTAAAGCCAAAATCGCTGGACGATGTGGATCCAAAACTGCTGGCGACCTATGCCAAACTTGGTATTCCGCTGAAGGAACAGGCCATTCTTGCGGGCGTCGAAGGCGCGGGAAACACGCCTGCGGACGGGCGCAAGGTGGCGGTGGATGCGGTGTTTGATTCTGTTTCCGTGGGCACGACTTTCCAGAAAGAGCTGGCCGAGGCTGGCGTGATCTTCTGCTCGATCTCCGAGGCGATCCGCGAGCATCCCGAGTTGGTGAAAAAATACCTCGGCACGGTTGTGCCGCAATCGGATAATTTCTATGCGACCCTGAATTCCGCCGTGTTTTCAGATGGTTCGTTCGTTTACATCCCCGAAGGCACCAAATGCCCGATGGAATTGTCGACCTATTTCCGCATCAACGCCGAAAACACCGGCCAGTTTGAACGCACGCTGATTATTGCCGATAAGGGCAGCTATGTCAGTTACCTCGAAGGCTGCACAGCCCCCCAGCGCGACACCAATCAGCTCCATGCGGCTGTGGTTGAGCTGATCCTGCTGGAAGATGCTGAAATCAAGTATTCTACCGTGCAAAACTGGTATCCCGGTGATGAAAACGGCGTTGGCGGGATTTATAATTTCGTCACCAAGCGGGCGGATTGTCGCGGCGACCGCTCCAAAGTTATGTGGACGCAGGTTGAAACCGGTTCTGCGGTGACGTGGAAATATCCAAGCTGCATTCTGCGCGGTGACGACAGTCAGGGCGAGTTTTATTCCATCGCGATTGCCAACAATATGCAGCAGGCCGATACTGGTACTAAAATGATCCATCTGGGCGAACGGACCAAGTCACGCATCGTGTCCAAAGGGATTTCGGCGGGCAAGGCGCAAAACACTTACCGCGGGTTGGTGTCCATGCACCCCAAGGCCAAAAACAGCCGCAATTACACCCAATGCGACAGCCTGCTGATCGGTGGCGATTGCGGCGCGCATACGGTGCCTTATATCGAGGTGCGTAATAATTCCAGCCGTGTGGAGCACGAGGCGACGACCTCAAAAGTCGATGACGAGCAACTGTTTTACTGCCGCCAGCGCGGCATTGATGAAGAGGCGGCGCTGGCCCTGATCGTCAACGGCTTTGCCAAGGAAGTGTTGCAGGCCTTGCCGATGGAATTTGCGATGGAAGCGCAAGCGCTGGTGGCGATAAGTTTGGAAGGGAGTGTGGGGTGATGCGAAATAATTCGCAGTTTGAATTGGTAGAAAGTGTTGCTCTGACCAGATCGGGTTTCGAAGTAAGAGTGAATGTGGCGAGGTTTTCTAGTGCCAGAGATAACGAGATAACGATTACAAATGGTTGCGCGTCTTTTGCTGAATTTGATCAGGAAATAACTCGACTTGTGGATGCTCTCGAGGAAATTCGAACCCAAGGCGAAACCAGATTTGCCGATGGGCCGTTCGGCCCAAAATCCATCTTATGATGTTTGCTGTTGTGACAACTCAAGCCAAAGTCATTGCGCTTGGAAGCCGTATTAGAGACGATTTGGCCAATGGCGTAGGCAACTTTGTACTGAGGGATCGCTGACATGTCCGGCAACGCAATGGAAGAAGGGCTGATCGCCCAGATACACAATCCCAGCCATACCGATCCGGCACGGATCGGGTTTTTGGGCGGGGCGATCCTTGGTTTTGTCACCGCGCGGATTGTGGTGTTGTTTGTGCCACTGGCGACGGTCGGATTTGTCTTTATCTGGATCATCGTTGGGCTGTTTCTGGGCGCGTTTTTCACCGCAAAACTGAACGCGCGGATCAAGCGGCGCGAGGCGGCGGAGATGCTGAAAGCGCGTGAAACAC
>JAADIC010000363.1 GCA_013151535.1 Alphaproteobacteria bacterium
TGGAGGAGCGTCTGAAATCGCTGGTTCTGACCCATCACCCTTTGGCCACGGATAAGAGTTAGAAAATTTTTACCGAAAAATTTTCGCCTTAAGAATTTTCGAGAAAATTCTTCTTAGCGCCGCATGGCTTTGGGCAAAACATCCTCGCTGGGCCAATATCCGGATTTCAGACTGTCCTGATAGCCCTGCTGCAAACCAGCCTTTTCCATGGCCCTGACTGCCCCGTCCACATCATAGCGCAGACGCTCGAACCGCGGCCCGTCCTCGCTTAGAACCACGAAGGTGGTTTCGGGCAAACCGTCATGCGGCGGCATGCCGATGGCCCCGGCGTTGATCCAGTGAAAGCCGTCGATCCAACGCTCAAACGGGATACCGGAATGGCCCGCAATCACGCCGTCAAAGGCCCCGATCTCTTCTTGTAACAGGCTGATTTCATGCCAGAAATCATCTTCGGGCGTGATCGGCCAAATATAGCGGCTGACATCGCCAGCCGCACCATGGATCACCACATAGCGCTTGTTATTGTGGCGAAAGGTCAAGCGGTCAGGGCATTCCCCAAGCCATTGGCGATCCGCCCCGGACAGGTGACTATTGGCAAAACCGTACCATTCAACCGACAGGGTCGAGCACAGGGTGCCCGCCTTGAAACCACAGCCGCAATCGTCCGCCGTTTGCGCCAACTGGATCTCGCAATTGCCAGCCACCACCGGCCCACCGGAGTTTTGCATAAGCGCAATCGAGGCCACGGGATCACCGCAATAGGCCACCACATCGCCGGTGCAAATCCGCCTCTGCGGTGGAATATGCGCCTTGTCGGCCCACTCCATCATGGCGCGCAACGCCTGCAGGTTGGAATAGGGGCCGCCAAACAGCAGCAAATCCCCTTCCAGAACCCCCAAATCACGAACCTTAGCCATCCCTGCATCCCTTGCAGCCAAAGGGGTTTGCCCCCATAACGATTACCACTTTAACTATGAAAGGACAGGGGCGGCGATGGAAGGCCAATTGCGCGAGATTGTGATCGGGGACAGCACCTTTTGGCTGAGTGTTGCCGCAATATTTGTGTTGCTGGTGCTGTCGGCGTTCTTTTCCGGCTCGGAAACCGCGTTGACCGCCGCCAGCCGTGGCAAATTGCGCGCGCTGGCCGATAAAAAGCTGCGCGGGGCATTGCGCGCCCTGCGCCTGACCGAGGATACCGAGCGCCTGATCGGCGCGGTTCTGCTGGGCAACAACCTTGTGAATATCCTCGCCGCCGCTTTGGCCACCAGCCTGTTCACCCGCATGTATGGTGACAGCGGCGTGGCGGTGGCGACGCTGGTGATGACCCTGCTGGTTCTGGTGTTTGCCGAGGTGATGCCAAAGACCTATGCGATCACCAATCCTGAAACCGCCTCGCGCCTTGTGTCGCCAATTGTATCTGTCGTCGTGACGGTGCTGTCGCCCATTGTTACGGCGGTTCGCTGGTATGTGCGGCTGTCTTTGCGCGCCTTTGGCATCAAGATCGACCCTGACAGCTCGATCCTTGCGGTTCAGGAAGAAATCGCCGGCACCATTGCGCTGGGCCATTCGGCCGGGGCGGTTCAAAAGGATGATCGGGATCGGCTTTTGGGGGCGCTTGATCTGAAGGACCGCGAGGTCGAAGAAATCATGCTGCATCGCCAGGAAATCGAAATGATCGACGCCGATGACACCCCCGAGGCGATTCTGAACCAGTGCCTTAGCTCCAGTTTTACCCGCTTGCCGGTGTTTCGCGGCGAGCCGGAAAACATCGTCGGCGTCGTGCATGCCAAAGACCTGCTGCGCGCGGTGCACAAACTGACCGGCAAGGACGGCATCAAATCTTTCAAGGTGCTTGATGTGGCGATGGAGCCTTATTTTGTGCCGGAAACCACCACGCTGGATGACCAGATGCGCGAATTTCTGCGCCGCCGGGCGCATTTTGCGCTGGTGGTCGATGAATATGGCGCGCTTCAGGGCTTGATTACGCTCGAGGATATTCTGGAAGAGATCGTCGGCGAGATTACCGACGAGCATGACACCGATATCGAGGCCCCGCCCGAGCATTCCGATGATGGCCATCTGCTGGTTGAAGGGGCGATGACGATCCGCGATCTCAACCGCTCGACCGACTGGAACCTGCCGGACGAGGACGCCAATACCATCGCCGGGCTGGTGATCCATGAAAGCCAGAGCATCCCCAATGTCGGGCAGGTTTTCGCCTTTCACGGCTTTCGCTTTGAGGTGCTGGAGCGGCAGGATAACCGGATTACACGGCTGAAAATCAGGCCTCTATAAGCCGCCTTACGGTCATCACATTGCGACGCGGGCGAACCTTGTTTAACGCCCCTTGAACAATCCGCCCAATATGCCGCGCACGATGGCGTTGCCGGATCTTGTGCCAAGCGAGCGGGCAAAGGATTTGGCGAAGGCTTGGCCGACGCTGTCGCCGCGAGTGCGTTTGGATGTCGAGCGGCTGACGCGTGCGCCGGAAAACCGCCGCGCCGCGTTGTATTCGCGCGCCATCATCGGCTGTTCTTCCTCGTCTTCCTCGATTTTGGCGGCGGCCTTTGCGGCCTCATCGGCGCGCTTGGCAAGCACCTCATAAGCACTGTTGCGGTCAATCGCGGTGTCGTAAATACCCGCCACTGGCGACGTGGCCATAAACCCCTTACGCTCGCTCAAGGTGATCGGTCCAAGCTGCGAGGATGGCGGGCGGATCAAAACCCGCTCCACCATGGAGGGCACGCCTCGTTTCTGCAAGGTCGATACCAGCGCTTCGCCCACCCCCACATCGCAGATGGCATCGGCAGTATCAAACGCCGGATTGGGCCGGAAAGTTTCCGCTGCGGCGCGCAAGGCCCGTTGATCGCGCGGGGTGAAGGCGCGCAGGGCGTGCTGGATGCGATTGCCCATTTGCCCAAGGATATCCTCGGGCACATCGGCCGGATTTTGTGTGATAAACCAGACAGATACCCCCTTGGAGCGGATCAGCCGCGCCACCTGTTCCACCTTGTCGATCAGGGCCTTGGGGGCGTCTTCAAACAGCAAATGCGCCTCGTCAAAGAAGAAAACCAGCCTGGGTTTGTCGGGGTCGCCAACCTCGGGCAGGGTCTCGAACAATTCGGACAAAAGCCACAACAGAAACGTCGCATAGAGCCTTGGCGAGGACATCAGCTTGTCTGCCGCCAGCACGTTGATCTGGCCGCGCCCGTCGGCTGCTGTGCGCATCAGATCGGACAATTGCAAGGCCGGTTCGCCGAAAAATCCGATGCCGCCCTGATTTTCCAGAACCAGCAAACGGCGCTGGATGACGCCGATTGAGGCGCGCGAAACCGTGCCATATCTAAGCGCGATACCTTTGGAATTTTCACCCAGCCACACCAGCATGGATTGCAGGTCTTTCATATCCAGAAGCGGCAATCCCTGCTCGTCGGCCATGCGAAAGGCGATGTTGATGACACCCTCCTGCGCCTCGGTCAGTTCCAGCAGGCGCGAGATCAGCAAGGGCCCCATTTCGGCGACGGTGGTGCGCACGGGGTGGCCCTGTTGGCCGAACAGATCCCAGAAAGTGACGGGGAAACTGGCGTAAGTATAGTCATTAAAGCCGATGGTCTTGGCGCGGCTGGTGAACGCTTCGTGCAGTTTGAAATCGGGCGAACCGGCCCGGGCCAAGCCGGACAGATCACCCTTCACATCGGCCAGAAACACCGGCACGCCGCGCGCTGAAAAGCTCTCGGCCAATATCTGCAGGGTCACGGTTTTACCGGTGCCGGTGGCGCCGGTAATCAGCCCGTGGCGATTGGCGTATTTCAGTTTGAGGTCTTGCGCCACGGCGTAATCCAAACCACCGCCACCAATGAAAATCCGGTCCTGCTCTGCCATTTTATACCCCACTGCGTTATCATTTCCCCCAACATACAATCTTAAGACTTTTCTGCCATGGTGGATTTGGATCATGTGGCGATTTGTTTTGCGCAGGGTCCAACTCCTCCCTGTTGACTGGCCGCGCATGTTGTGCGGCCTCTTTTTGCGCCCAAATCCATGCAATCAGCACCCGCGCCCCGCGATTTTGGGTCTCGCCGCCTGTTTGCGCTGTTGACCCGGCGTCAGCGCCGCCTTATTGTCGCAGTCATTACATGTCGGCCGGTCCGACGGGGAGAACCGCGAATGCGGGAAACGGGGTGCCAATAGGTGCCCCTTTTTCGTATTGTCGCCCACCTCGGGACAGTTCGGCGCAATTTTGCCGGATTCGGCCTTAAAATCCAATTAATAACTGACATTTGCCGAAATCGGGAGTAGACCGATTTCAAATTGGCAAAACAGGAAATCCGATGAAACGTTTTTTGAAATGGAGCCTTCTGGCCCTGAGCGCAACATTCACAACAAACGGTGCACTGGCCCAGGATGCCTCCTCGACCGAAGTTTTTCCAATCGGCAAGGCACCTGAGGTTCAGCCCGGTCAAACCTATGCAAAAGAGGTTTTCGGCGATTGGGAATTGTTATGTGTCAAAACCGCAGAAGGCCCCGAGCCTTGCGAAATCGGCCAGTTGATCCTTGATGGAAATTCAAACCCCATTGCCGATGTGCGTATTTTCCCGCTGCCACCCGGTAATGCGGCGATTGCCGGGGCCACGTTCATCAACCCACTCGGCGTGGCGCTGGCCAGCGGTATGATCTTTGGCGTTGATGACAAGGAAACCAAGCAATACCCCTACCAGTTTTGCACCAGTGTGGGCTGCATTGCACGAGTTGGCTTCACACCTCTGGAATTACAGGCTCTGCGCAAGGGTGAAAACGGCAAGATGACGTTTCGGATGATGAATTCCGGCGATCAACAGGTGACTGTGAACGTATCGCTCAAGGGGTTTGCCACCGGTTATGCTGAATTGACCCGCCTCAGACTGCAAGCCGCTAAGTTAACGCCTTGAGGGCTAGCACCGCGTTCAACCCGCCAAAGGCAAACGCATTGCTGAGGGCGGCCTTGACCGGTCGCTGGCGAGCCTCGTTTACCACGAAATCCAGTGCGCATTCTGGGTCCGGTTGCCGATAACCGATGGTCGGGGCAATCACCCCGTCTTTCAGGGCCATGATAACCGCCAACAGTTCCACCGCCCCGGTGCCGCCGATCAGATGGCCGTGCATCGACTTGGTTGAGGACATCATCAAACGATCCGCATGCGCCCCGAACACATCCGACACGGCGGCGCATTCGGTTTTGTCATTGGCGGCGGTGCCGGTGCCGTGGGCGTTGATATATGCGACCTCGTCGACATTCATGCGCGCGTCTTGCAACGCGCCGGCAATGGCCCGGGCCGCACCGTGTTTTGACGGCATGACGATGTCACCAGCGTCCGAGGTCATGGCAAACCCTGCGATCTCGGCCAGAATTTCAGCCCCGCGCGCCCGGGCGTGGTTCAGTTCCTCAAACACAAACACCGCCGCCCCTTCGCCCTGCACCAAACCGTTGCGGCTGGCACAAAACGGGCGGCAACCGT